>JAUJMG010000272.1 GCA_030446955.1 Thermomicrobiales bacterium | reverse complement strand
TGTCGGACACATGTTTGCACCTGCGGTGGCAGGGGGCAGGCTCGAACCGTGTACCCCGGATGGGCGGTGGATACGGCCGTGGCGGGGTTTGCCCGGAAAAACTATGTGAAGATGGTGTTAAGGTACAGCCGTTTGACGAGCTCCCGGCGGCCCCGCACGCCGACCTTCTCGAAGATGTGGGAGAGGTGGTCCTTCACGGTGTACTCGGAGATGAAGAGTGCCTGGGAGATCTGCTTGGTGGAGGCCCCGCGAACGACCAGGTCGACCACCTCTTGCTCGCGCGGGCTGAGCCCATAGCCGATCGCCGACAGGCCGAGTACCTGTTTCGGCCCGGCCGGCGCGATGATCAGCACCGCCTCGGACGGGCGCGTCAGGCTCGGCTCGGTTAGCGAGGCCTGAATTGTCAGCCAGCGGCCCGAACGCCCCCGCACCCGCACCTGCGGCGTGCTGTTGAGGTCTCGATCCGTTTCCGCTTTCAGTGCCTTTCTCAGGGCACCCAACACCGCCCAGAGCGGAGCCGGGAGGCCCTCCCCCTCTCGCCACCGTGCTGCGAGACCCCCGAGTTCTCGCAGCCGACGTTCGGCCGCCGCGTTGTGCTGCACGACCATTCCCCGCTGATCGAGGACCAGCACCCCCGCTGCGTCGTCGCTGTCCTGGTCGTCATGGAGCGCTTGCTGGAGGGTTGCTGCCCTGAGCCCCGCACCCAGGTGCGGGGCGATCCTGCGGAGGAAGGCAACCTCGCGCGCGGCAAAGTCCGGGCGTCCCTTCTCTCGGGCAAGGCATAGCCCGCCCCACAGTTCCGTGCCCGTGGTAAACGCCCCCCGCAGTTCGTAGCCGAACCCGGCGGGACCGATCAGCTCCCGATAGCGCAGGGCGCGCTCGAGCTTGCCTCCTGTGGCCTCTGAGAGCAGGCCCACCGAGAGTCGATTTCTCACCATCCAGTTGAACTCGAGGACGTCGTCCTCGAAGCAGACGTGCTCGAGGAAGACGCGAAGGCCCCGCTCGTCCCCCATCGCTTCGACGAGCCCATCCGTGATCAATCCGCTCGAAGGGTCCATGGTGAATGCGACGTACCCCTCGAACGGCACGGCACTCCGCAACCGCGCGAGTAGCCGCCGGCGCAGCGTCGCGGCATCGAGGCCCGAGTAGCAGAGCCTCTTGGCCTCGGCGAAGACCCGGTCGCTGGCGAGATCCAACGTACTCACGGTTCTGCCACCCCTCATGAGGCTCCCGCGGCCCCTAACCCACAACCGCGCCGGCATTGTACCCCAGCGAGGGCCCAAATCCCCCGAAAGAGGGATGTCCTTACCGCTCCGAACTCGATAAGGTCAAGCCGTAACGGTATTGGCGGCCGGGCGTCAGGAGCGCCCAGTGCCGAAGGAGGAGGAGGAAGCGAAAGTGATGACCGCGAAACCGAACGAGTTCGGCGTAAGGTACAAGCCTGCTGAGGATGGGGGGGATGCGCGATGAGCGACCTGACGAATGAAGATGTGGTACGGCAGAACGTGGCTGCGGTGCGGCGAACCTATGAGGCGGTCGGCCGCGGGGATATCCCCGCGGTGCTCGACGTCCTGACCGACGACGTGGAATGGACGCTGCAGGGCCCTGCCGTGATCCCCTTTGCCGGCCCTCGCCACGGGCGCGAGGCCGTCGGCGAGTTCTTCTCCTCGGTCGAGGAAACCCTCGAATTTCAACAGTTCGAGCCTCGCGAGTTCGTCGCGCAGGGCGACACTGTAGTCGTCTTGGGCTACGAGCGCAATCTCATCAAGACCACAGGGCGCACGTTCGAGCAAGAGTGGGCACACGTCTACACGCTCAGGGACGGCAAGATCGCCAAGGGCCGGTTTTTCGAGAACACGGCGGCATACGTGCTCGCGTTCGACGCCCGCTGAGCTCAGCCTCCAGAGGCTGGGGAGGACGAGACTGCCCCCTTCAGTACTGCCGATGCCCTGGCAACGAGCACCTCATGACCTGCATTCGAACGAAAGGGGAGGAAACCATGGTGAAGCTCACAGTCCTGTTCGGGCACCCGGAAGACCCGGAGGCGTTCGAGGAGTACTACGCAAACCGACACGTGCCCTTGGCGGCGAAGCTACCGAACGTGTACCGCTTCGAGTCGGGACGGGTGCGTGCCGTGGACGGCGGCGAAGCGCCGTACCACCGCATCGCGGAGGTGTGGTTCGAGAGTGCAGACCGCATGGGTGAGGCGATGTCCTCGCCGGAGGGAGAGGCCGCGAGCAGGGACCTCGCGAATTTCGCCACGGGAGGGGCGACGTTCTTCGTCTCCGAGGTCAAGGCATAGACGGTGCTCCCTTTACCGGGGCCGGGGCTATCAGGTTCAGGGTCTCGGCCCGGCGTCCGTCTTACGCGCTTAGACTGAGGATGCGGCGCAGCGGCCACCGAGTCGCTAGACCTGCGCTGTGGCGAACCAGCATGCTCAACCGGAGCGCCGAGGGGATCTCCATGCTTGACGTTCAACATCAGGTGGGTTTCATTGGCGCTCCGGTTTAGAGGCGATCCCATCCCGCAGGGGGCTGCGGCAACGACCAGGAAGGCTCCGGCCGCCAGTCGTGCCAGCGCGCGCTGAAGGGCGGCGCGTTCGCCTCCACGTGCCCGATCACGCGGCGCGCCTCGTCGCGCACCCGCGCGGCCTCCGCGGTGGTGATGAGGCCGGCCGCTATGCGGGCACCGAATTCGTCCTCATCTTTCCACCGCCAGCGGCGGTCAGGCGCGACGAGGATGCCGAGCATGAGGTCCATCGTTTGCAGCCCCCGCGCCGTCCCACGGGGCGGCCGCCGGCGGTTGACGTACCAGCCCCAGTCCTCGCCGTCCTCGCGCCACGACACCCACACCGCGTGCCAGTCGCCGGCCCGCGCGAGCACCAGCGTCGAGACATCCCAGGTGAAGTCGCCCCGGACCCAATCGCCGCGCGCGAGCGAGAGGACAAAACGCTCCGCTCGTGTCGGCGCGCGCGGCCGGGTGGGGGGCGTCGTCGCCGTCTTCCAGCGCGTGCCGGCCGGGCACCACAACGCCACAAAGTCCCCGCGATCCTCGGCCACCGTCATCGGGCGTGCCGACCACAGGCGACCGCGCCAGACCTCCTGCTGGACGACTGTGGTCCCGACCGACCATTGCCCCGCCCCACCCATCCGGTGCCGACCTCCTGCAAGGCGAAGAGGGATGGCTGCTCCGCGCCGACGGGTCGCCGCCGGCGCGGAGCGTATTCGGGCATCAGCAGCACACGGAGCCACTCGCCGTCGCCCAACTCCCACAGCGGCAGTTGCGGCGAGCGGTGCGGCGTCTCGAAGAGGTGCGGGTCGGTGACGGCCTTCAGGTGGCGCTTGTCCGGCTGGTAGCTGACGCGATATTGGGCGAGCGGCTCGTCGGCGAACTCCACCGTCAGGTGCTCCCCGTAGAGCCACACCGCCGCGTGTTCCCCGGCCACGCCCCGCTCCCCGTACACACGCCAGTGCCGGAACCGCACATAGCCGAGGCGATCGACCTTGCGCCCGAAGCGGGTGGCGTAGAAGACGCGGTGCAGGGCCGCCGGCGCGAACGCCCGCCCGTGGACCCAGGCGAGCACCGCCGCCGGGCTACGCGCCGCCTCGTCGCGCCGCCGGTGCGCCCAGTGATCCTGGTAGTTGTAGTCCACCACCCATTGGTCATGGACCGCGAGGAGTTCCGCCCAGGTCGTTGCCTGGCCGAAATCCCAGTCAGCCATCCGGCGCATGATATTGAAGGTGGTCTCGATGTAGTTCTGCCAGGGTTGCTTGCGATCGATCTGCTCCTTGCGGATTCCCAGCGCCTCGTAGATGCGCAGCGCCTGCTTCGCCTTGAAGACACTGCCGCCGTCACTGACCAGCACCTCCGGCGCCCCGTGCTGGCGAATCGCGGCGTAGAGCACCAGCAGGTAGGCGGTCAGATCCTGCGTTCGCGACAGCCCGCTCGCCAGGATCGCGCGGGAGTAGTTGTCCAGAATGGAGATGACGTAGATGTGGCCCCCGCCCAGGCGGTGCATGTCCAGGTAGCGCAGATCGACCGACCAGATCTGCTGCCGCCGCTGCGCCGCGAACGGCATCGGCTTGGGCTCCTTGAACGCGGCGGCCGGCTGCGGCAGGCCGTAGAGCTTGCGGTTGAGGGCCAGGATGCGCCCGCAGGTACGCGGGCTGAGGAAGATGCCCAGCCGCTTGAGCGCGGCATGGACGCGCCACTCGCCGAGTCCCGGGTTCTCCTGCAACTCCTTGACCGTGGCGATGGCGCGCAGATCGACCTTGCGGGGGCCGTCCTTGCGCGCGTGGGGCTTGTCGGGGAGGCCGGCGACGCCCTCGGCGACCCACCGCTGCAAAGTCCGGTAGACCGTGTCGCGGCTGATCTCCAGGTAGCCGGCGATGCTCGTGCTGTTCCACCCTTCTATATGAAGGCGGATGATGGCGAGGCGCGCCGCGACGGGGTCGGCGAAGGCGTGGTAGGGCGGGAAGCGCCGGGCGGCCGGGGGCGCGGGCGGGGCCTCGGCGAGGATACGCTTCACCGTGCGCGGGCTCGGGCGCTGCCCGAAGCGCGCCCAGCAGATGGTGGTGATCTCATGGGTGTTGAGCAGCGGGTACTCGCGCTTGAGATCGATGATTGCCTGGCGGATCGGCGCGGGGAGCTGCTGGTGGCGCTCCACCTTGGACGGCGGGGCGAGGCTGGCCATCCCCCGCTGGTCGAAGGCGTCCGCCTGGCGGTAGAGGGTGCGCTGGGGCACGCCGGTTTCGCGGGCGCGGACGCTGGCGGGCTGCCCGAAGAGGACAACGGGGCGGATGAGCTCGTAGGTGCGTTGCTCAGGCGTCTTCGCGAGCAACTGGAGCTGCTGCCAATCATCCGTCGGTGGAACCTGCTGCCGCTTCACCCCGATCACCGCCCTCACCACCCGGAGGTTGGTCACACGCTCGTCAGCTACTGCTCAGCAGTGCCGCCCCTCCCTATGCATCGGGCGGCATGGTAGGCCCTTGCCAGCCCCGGTGCAAACATGTGTCCGACCTATGCATCGGGCGGCATGGCACGCTCGGTCATATGATGTGCCCCCGATACGTGCAGTGACCGTGGCAGGAAACCGCGGGCGGGCGGCGGCGTCCACCTTGCGAGCGGCTAAGCCAACAACGTGGCGAGGACCTCGGCGGTGAAGAGCGGGAGCTGCACCGCCGGCTCTGACTGTGGTCGCCGTGGGGTGTAGTCCGCCATGCGCCACGCCTTGCGCCACTGCTCGTCGTCCAGGGGGAAGAGCGGCGCCTGGGGCGAGCGGAATGGTGTCTGGAACAGCCGGTGGAGCGTCACCGCCTTGAGCCGCCGCCTGCCCGGCTCGTAGGCGACCCGGAACTCCGCCAGCGGCTCCTCGCAGTGCTCAAGCAGCAACTGCGGGCCGTAGAGCCAGACCCCGACCGGCCGCCGCGCCAGGCCCCGCTCGCCGTAGACCTTCCAGTGCCGGAAGCGCGCGTACCCCTGTCCGTCCAGGACGCGACCAAAGCGCAGGGTGTAGAAGACGCGGTGCAGCGCAGCCTCCGCGACGGGGCGGCCGGCCGCGCCATCCAGGACGGCGTGCGGGCTGAGCCGCCCCTCCGGGTGTCGCTGGTGCGCCCAGTGCATCTGCGCGTTGAAGTCGGTCATCCACTGCTCGTGGACGCGCAGCAGCTCCTCCCAGGTCGCCGCCTTGGCGAAATGGTAGTCGGCCATCCGCATCTGGGTCCCGAAGTTCGCCTCGATGAGGCTCTGCCAGGGCTGCCGCCGGGCGATCTCCTCCTTGCGGATGCCCAGGACCTGGTAGATGCGCTGGGCATGATTGGCGAGGAAGACGCCGCCGCTGTCGGTCACCAGCGCCCCGGGGAGGCCCCACTGGCGGATCGCGCCGTAGAGCACGAGGAGGACCGCCGCCAGGTTCTGGCTGCGCGAGAGCATGCTGCACAAGATCGCCCGGGA
>JAUJMG010000271.1 GCA_030446955.1 Thermomicrobiales bacterium | reverse complement strand
GATCCTCGAAGGCGAGCTTGAGCGCCTCCAGCATCAGATGGATGGACGTACTCGAGCCGTGACCCATGCCACGGAGGTCGAATTCGCCGAGGATGTTGAGGGCGAGCAGCACAATGATGCCCTGGGACACCGGCGGCTGCTCATAGACGGTGTACCCCCGGTACTCGACCGCCAGCGGTTCGCACTCCTCCGTCTGGTGGGAGGCGAAATCCTCGATGGTGAACAGACCGCCCTGCTGCTTCGCAGAGCGAACCATCTCCTCTGTGAGTCCGCCCTGATAGAACTCGTCTCGTCCCCCGGCAGCGATGCGTCGGAGGCTCTCCGCGAGCAGTGGCTGCCGAAAGAGGGCACCCACCGCCGGGACGTTGCCATCAGGGAGGAAGACCTTTGCGCTGTCCGGGAACTTCCGATAGGTGGGCGCATCGAGGCTCAGTAAGCGATGCAGGCGCGCGGTCACCGGCACCCCCCGCTCTGCATAGTCGATGGCCGCCTCCAGGACTTCGCCCAGCGACCGGGTGCCGTACCGCTCCAAGGCGAGCGCCCAGCAACTCACCGTGCCGGGTACGGTGGACGAGAGTAACCCGTCCTCCGGGATGCCGCCGATGCTGCGATAGAAGTCCAGGGTCGCGGCGGCGGGGGCAGCGCCACTCCCATTGAGGGCAACCACCTTCCCCTCGTCGGCAAGGTGGATCAACATGAACGTGTCACCGCCCAGATGACCGTTTCGGGGCTCTACGACCGTGAGCAGGGCCGCGGCCGCCACGGCCGCATCGATGGCGTTGCCTCCGTGCCGGAGGACCTCCAGCCCAACCTCACTGGCAAACGGGTGGGCCGACGCCACCATGCCGCGCCGCGCCATCGTCACGTCGCGCGGAGGCCCTGGTGCGCCAGCGACTGGGCCTTCGTGTTGCAGGTCCATGGTCATGATCTGCTCAGCGCTCAACCCCATGATGCATCCCTCCCGTGCGGATTCTGGCCCTTTCCCAATCTTGCTCGCCGGGTCCTGGTTGGCTAAATCGGGATGTTGTACTCCAGTGACCGATCTGGATCATTGACATAAATATCATTGCTTGCGCCCCGTTTTCGGCGGCTGGGGAACTAATCCCACCTAATTCATCAGACGTGTCCACGTCGAACACCAGTGCTGCGGACGACCTAGCCAGGAGTACGTCGGTGTCGTCACGTTCGCGGGACCACCGCACGGTTCACGTTAATCCTGGGCAGGTGACGGCGGGCGTGGCCCGGCCTCGTCACGTTCACGGACTGGATAATGGGGCTGGAGGTTAGCGCATCCATCACGAAGGCGCGGGCCGCACGAATCTGGCGGGCCATCACCTGCTCGCTCCGCTCGCCGTCGCCGGCAACAAGCGCTTCGACCAGATCGTGGTGCTCGTGGTACGCGTCTTCATTCCGATCATGAAGCATGTGGGCCAGGTGATTCAACCGCTCCTCTCGATCGAGCAGATTGGCAATCACTTCGCCCATGATCTGGTTTCCGGAGGCCCGAGCCACGGTGACGTGAAACTCGGAGTTGGCGCGAAGAAACGCCTCGGCGCTCTCCCGATCCCCCGGCCGGTATTGCGCACGGCAGAGTTCGTCCAGCCGTTGGATCAACTCGGGGTCCACCCTTCCCGCTGCACGCCGCGCAGCTACTGGCTCAAGGAGAAGGCGCAGATCGAACAAATCGTGCGCGTCCTTCAGCGTGATCGGAGGGATAACATACCGCTGGCGGGAGATCGTCTGGACGAGATGTTCCTGATAGAGGCGCTTGAGGGCGGGGCGAACGGTGGCGCGGCCAAGGCCAAAATGATTGGCCAGCTGCTCCTCCGTAACCTGCTGTCCTGGCTCAAGGTCGCACTGGATGATGGCGCGCTTGATCAGCTCATAGGCGGTTTCCGCCAGCGGGCGGGTCGCCGCGCCTTCCCCGGTGCCGGCGTGTTCCCTGTCGTCGCTCACAGTCCCCTCACAGCCATCCGACCGAAGTCAGTGATGACGAAAGCCAGCCTCATCCCGGGCGCACTGGAGGCAGCCACCCGTTCTACTGTACCGGCTCCGTGCGTTCCCACGCGCAGCACCTCGTCAATCCCAAGGTACTCGGGCTACTTATCAGTGCAATAATGGCCGTCCGGTTTGGTGGACTGATTGCTTCGGGCTGTACGAATCGAGTTCCTACAGGATCCTGAATTCCTTGACTCGGGATCCCCACCATGATACCGTCCCCGCGATCCAACGACTTTACGCACCCATGACCACGGCTGACAGCGTTGACCCAGAGCCGGGTGCTGCGCGTACCGAGACACCATCTGCAACCCCTGGTGCTTGAGTAGAGCCGGTTTGGCCGTCGTCGCTGAGATGGTGAAGTCCATGCGGAAGTACATCTTCAAGCGCGTGGTTCTGGCAGTGCCGACGATCTTCGGCGCGATCTCGCTGGTCTTCTTTGCGATGCAGCTTGCGCCTGGTGATCCGGCCAGCCTGTTCATTCCGCCAGACCTTCCTCCCGCGGATGCGGAGAAACTGAAGCGGCAAATCAACGAAAAGTACGGCTTCGACGATCCGCTCCCGGTCCAGTACGGACGGTACGTGACCAATCTCGCCACACTAGATCTGGGTGACTCGCTTCGGGAGGGGACACGGGTTAGTAGCGATCTCAAGGCCCGCCTACCCCACACGCTCCGGTTGGGCATTGCCTCGCTGATCGTCTCGACGGTCTTCGGGATCACGCTTGGATTGATCTCTGCCATCTTCCGCGGGACATGGATCGACAATGCCACCATGTTCGTCGCCCTACTTGGTGTCTCGATCCCCAGCTACTGGCTGGCGTTTTCCCTGATCTTGCTACTCTCGATTCAGGTCACCTGGCTGCCACCATCGGGCCTCGGAGACTCGCCGCTGAGTTGGGACGGTGTCCGTCATCTCATCATGCCGGTCCTCGTCCTGTCTCTTGGCACGGCCGGGTCCCTCGCCCGCTACACGCGGTCTGCCATGCTCGATGTCATCAATCGAGACTATGTGAGGACCGCTCGGGCGAAGGGCGTCCGGGAGCGACGCGTGCTGCTCGGGCACGGGTTCCGCAACGCGCTCGTGCCGATCGTCACCATTCTGGGGTTGAACTTCGGCTTCGTGCTGAGCGGCGCGGTGATTGTCGAGACGGTCTTCGCCTTGCCTGGCATCGGACGCTACCTGGTCGATGGCGTCAACGGGCGCGATTTCCCGGTTGTGCAGGCCGCGGTGCTCGTCATCGCCACAGGGTTCGTCTTCGGTAACCTCCTGACTGACATCCTGATCGCGTACCTCGACCCACGAATCCGCTACGAGTAGTCGCAATCAAAGGCACCGCGACGTAACCGACATCGGACAGTCCCAGCAAGGGAGTAGCGATGAAAGTGCATACGTCGGCCCCGGCCGCAATGCCGCCAGCGCTCGCCGGGGCAGAGCCGAGTGCGTCCTTGCTTGCACGTCAATCGAAGAATCGAGGGCACCTGCAGCGGGTCATCCACGAGGTCGTGACCAACCGCCTGGCGCTGATCGGCACGATCATCCTGGTCACCGCCTTCGCGGTCGCGCTTCTCGCACCGATCCTGGCCACGCACGACCCGCGAGAGCAGAGCCTGCTCAAGCGGCTTGCTCCCCCCTCGCCGGAGTATCGCCTTGGTACCGACGAACTCGGCCGCGATGAGTTCTCCCGCTTGGTCTGGGGGGCGCGTAATTCCCTGTTCATCGGCTTCGCCGGGACGGCCGGTGGACTGGTGCTGGGGACGATCGTCGGACTGGCGGCCGGGTTCTTCGGGGGGTGGCTCGATACCCTCCTCATGCGGTTCATCGATATCATGTACGCCTTCCCGGGCATCCTGCTCGCAATCCTCATCGTAGCCATAGTTGGACCCAGCATCACTAATCTCATCATCGTGCTCGCTATCTGGGGGACGCCGACGTTGTCGCGGATCGTTCGGTCGTCGGTCCTTATCCTGAAATCCGAAGAATTCGTCCAGGCAGCGGTTGCGCTTGGCGCCTCCCGGACCCGGATCATGACCCGGCACCTTCTGCCCAACTGCGTCGGGCCGATCATCGTCTATTCCACGATCGGCCTTGCCGACGCCCTCCTGACGACGGCCGGGCTCGGTTTCCTCGGACTTGGGGTCCAAGCTCCATCTCCCGAGTGGGGCACGATGCTGAGCGTCGGCCGCAATTACCTCCGCGAGGCTCCCCATCTCATGGTCCTTCCCGGGCTGCTGATTCTGCTCACGGTCATTTCCCTGAATTTGATCGGCGACGCGCTCCGCGATGCGCTTGACCCTCGGACCAGATGAGCTGGCGTCTGGCGGGGTGTCGGAAGGCACGGCTCTGGCCGGGGATTGCACCCCAACGCGCCCAGCATCGTCTTCGAATGCACTCGGAAAGGAGTTGCCCCGACCGCGATCTCTCTCGTTCAGAGCGTTTTGGCGATCGACCGTTTATCCGGAGGCACACGTCATGTCCGACCAGAACAACCGGTCAGCTATCGAGCAAATCGCCCTGCACCCACGCAGTCGTCGCGAACTCTTTCGCTTGCTCGCAGGTGGCGCCGCGGTGGCCGCGGGTGCCGTCGTCATGGGTCCAGCAGCGTCTGCCCGGCAGGGGACTCCGGGGGGCAAGGCGACCGTCGTGACCTCGGCCAACCCGGCCTCCTGGGATCTCACCAACACCACCTGGCCAACGTGGGAAGCTTTGAATTTCCTGTATGACCGGTTGGTGGCCTTCAACGAGGCGGAGGAATTGGTCCCTGCGTTGGCGCTTTCCTGGGACGTGTCGCCCGACGGGCTGGAGTACACGCTGAAGCTCAGGGAAGGCGTGACCTTCCACGATGGCACGCCGTTCAACGCGGAATCGGTTCAATTTAACATCCAGCGCCACCTGGACATGCCGGACTCGAGCTTCTACACCGTCTTCGAGCCGGTCGAGCGCGTCGACGTGGTTGACCACCTGACCGCAAAGATCGTACTGAAGGAAATCCGGCCGAACTTTGCCTATGAAGGTCTCGCCCAGTGGGGCTCGGTCCAGGTCAGCCCGACCGCCTTCAAAGAACTTGGTGCTCGGTTCGGCGAGGCCCCGGTCGGAACGGGCCCGTTCAAGTTCACCAGTTACGAGCCCGGGGCATCGATCACCTTCAGTCGCAACGATACCTACTGGGGTGGTGCACCACTGCTCGAGACCGTCCAGGTCCGGATCATCCCGGAGGCCGCCGTCGCCCTGGTCGAGATGGAAGCCGGCACTGTTGACGCGATCCTGGTGGAACCCAAGGACGTCCAGACCATGAAAGACCTTGGGATGGTGATCGAGCAGCGGGTTTCCCCCGGCGCCGAAATGATGAGTATCAACCTGTCGCAAGCGCCGACCGACGAGCTCAAGGTCCGACAGGCGCTAGCGCTCGCCATCAACCGGGACGCCATCATCGAGTCAGTCCTGTTTGGCTTTGCCGAGAAGTCCAACGGTGGCGTGACGAGCGACTCGCCCTTCTACAACGAGGATATCCCGCTCATCGAGTACAACCCGGAGCGGGCCGGACAGTTGCTGGATGAGGCCGGATGGGTGATGGGCAACGACGGGATTCGTCAGCGGGACGGCCAGCCCCTCAAGCTCGCACTGCTCTCCAGCGATTTCACCGACTGGGGGCTGTTCAACCAAATCTTCCAGGAACAGCTCCGCGTCGTCGGGATTGACACGGAGATCACCACCCTCGAGTGGAACGCGATGCTCGACCAGTGGCGGGAGAACCAGGTGCCCTGGCATATCTCCTATCATCAGCAGGGCGCGATCATGGCCTCCACCAGTCCGATCCAAGCCTCCTGGGCACCGGAGGACTACTGGACGATTAACCAACTCGACGATGCTACTGCCCCGGACCTTATTCCGGTTCGTGAGGAACTCCAGGCACTGGCCGATGAGTTCGATACCGCCGCCGACCAGAACCGGCGACTCGAGATCGCGAAGCGGGCGCAGACCCTCTTCCACGAGCACCAGTTGACCGC
>JAUJMG010000270.1 GCA_030446955.1 Thermomicrobiales bacterium | reverse complement strand
GAGTCTCTGGAATGGAAGGGAGTCGGTGGAGCGACCGACCTGAGCGTCTACCGGTGTGTGCTCGACATCGCCGCCAAGGCAGGGAGGCTCGGTCCTTTGGGCCTGGCTACCCGCCAGCTCGCCGAGGGTGCTGGTGTCGGTCGAGAGGCAGCAGGCAAGAGTCTGGGGCGCCTACAAGCCCGAGGCGTTCTCCGTCGGGTGTCACAAGGTACCGGCCGAGCAGCGGCCACCTATCAGGTGCTGGGCGGACGCACCCCGGACACAAACACCTCCGAGCGGTCATCTGGCGGCGGACGCACCCCGGACAATCGTCCCCACACCGGTGCTCTCTGTGTGGGACCCGATTGTCCGACCTACGTCCTCTCTGATGCCTGGAGATGGGGACGCCTCGGCTTGGGCTTGGCGAAAGCCAGAGTGTGGGCCTACCTGTCCGATGAGGCACTGACCGCATCAGAGCTCGGAATCATCCTCGGTGTCACAGCGCGGACCGTACGCCGCCACCTCGCAGCGCTCGCCGAGCACGACCTCGCCCAGTCGGAAGGCGACGGCTGGATCCGGGGCCCGGCTTCGCCCCACGACGTGGTCGAGCAGATCGGTACCGCCGGCATGGCTGACAAGCAGCGAGAGAGGCACGTCGAAGAGCGAGACAACCACGACCAGGCCCGCAAGGACTACGCCGCCGGCGCAGTCGATGAGCCGCCGTTCTACGTCGACCCCGAGACCGGGGAGATCGTTCGGACCGAAGACCTCCTTCTCGCACCTGTTCGACCTACGGCACCTGACCCACCACGCCTGGTCTTGGTGCCTCCTCCATCCGGGGCCCGCCCGATGCAGCAGCGGCACGAGGGTGTGGCATGACTCGTCCCCGAGCTGTGTGCACCTGCCCGCCCGGCACCCGCAGCTACCACGACGAGAAGGGCGAGCGCTGCCGTGAATGCGGGCTCTACCGTCCCCGTCCTCGGCGGCCAGCAGCATGAGCGAAGCAGATAGAGGTCTACCGAGCAGCGCCCCTGTCTGTGTGCTGGCGTGCTGGCGTGCTGGCGTAGGGTAAAGCCGGTGGCTGGGGAGAGCAACCGACTCTGCCGGGCTCTGTTGGATTGTGGCCCTTAGGCTACCGAGCGTTGTGCGGCTAGTGGTGGATGCCCAGCACGAGTGGCTTGTCGAGCGACCCCGCTTCGCTCAGCTTCACCGCCTCACGCACCTTCTCCATTAGCGTCTCTCGCTCCACCAAGGCGAAGCCGTGCTTTGGCCTCCGGCAGTACGTTTCGAGATCAGGGTGAGACCCCGGAGCTTCGAGGCGGTCGAACACGTAGCGCCGGTTCGGTGTCCTGGGGTCGCCGGGTCCCAGACCCTTCGGCAGTCGACGCAGCGGTGGGAGCTTGTAACCCCTGGCAGCGAGCATTGCGCGGTTCCGCCGAACCGTCTCCAGCTCCCCGGGGTAGCTCCCGGACAGGAGCCGGCGCCTCTGGTCGGCTTCGATTTTCCTGCGCTCCGGTGCTCCCGAAGTGATGACTGACCAGAACACCGGTCCCTGGTCGGTGGCGACCACCTGCGCCAAGTGTTTGCCGCACGCTTGCGTTGAGCACTTCATCACGACCAGTGGAGGCGGCGGGGCCGAGACATTTTCCAGCCAGGGAGAACGCCCGGGAGAAGGGCAAGCGCTACCTCGTCGAGGGTCGCCTCGTTGTCGAGCGAGTGGACCGCCATGGTGTTGTCGCCACCTGCCGCGGTGACGGCGCCCTCCACCGCTGCGGGTGGGAGCCGGCGAGAGGCTGGTCGTGCACCTGCCCAGCTCGCGGCCGGTGTAGTCACTTGCTCGCCCTGGGCTCGGTGGTGGCTGTCGACATCGAGGCGAGACGGTGACTGAAGGCGTAGGTGCTCACCATCGATCTCGCAACCGGAGGCAAGTCGAGCGCGATCGAAGTGCCAAGGGGGGGACGGGCCCGCGGCGCGGACTCGACCGTGGCCATCGGAAGACCCGTCAACTCCGAGCATGTGCGAGCGAAATGAGATTTTTACGGGAGGGTGCATGGCGGGAAATTCGGGCGTCCCATCGGGAATCCTCCTCAGAGTTTCGTCAGCGAGCGCTCAGACGCTGCGCCCCTTCACTCCCGGCATCCGGCCTCCTGAATCTCATTCGCTGCGGGCGCGTGCGCAGAGTTGGCGGGTCTCCCGGCGTGGCCCATCGATTTCGCGCCGACGACCCTCCCCCCGGGCCAGGAGAAGGACGAGCCGCGTGAACATCATCGTCGTCCTGGACGCGGCGCGGTGAACGAGGTTGGCGCTCACCTCGCGGCAGCAGTGGAGCGCCATCGCCGTTGGTGCCGAGATAACGGGACCTCCGTGCCTCCGGGCCTTCTTTCCCTCGTTGCCATCGTCAGCGGCAGTCAGGAGCCGTCAAAGTCGCCGACCGGCCTGGACCCGGGAGACGATGCCGGCGTGCCGCTCGCATACGACTACACCGAGGCGGGCCGACTGCTCGGCGTCAGCCCGTCCTCGGTCTATCGCCTCGTGCGTGACGGCAAGCTGCGGGCGGTCACTGTGGGAGCAGCGAGGCGTATTCCGCGCAGCGAGCTCGAGCGCTTCGTCGACGACCAGCTCGCGTCGACTGTCCGAGGGGGGCCGGCGTGAACGTCCAATGTTCCTTGGCGAAGGCGGCGAGGGTGAGTCTCCCCCTATGACCCGTCTGCGCCGGCCCCCCGGCACCGACCTGGCAGCGGCGCCATGAGCGCCGGCACCGCTACCGCCGCCTGCCGGCTCGTCCGTGACGCCTGGCAGGGGGAGTCGGTCGCAGACCTCCACGACCTCCGGATGTTCCTGAGGGAGACCGACCCCGATGAACTCCGCAGCGCTGTGCAGCATCTCGCCACCCTCGTCCTCGGGCTCGCCGTCTTGCTCGAGGAGAACCAGGCCGCCTTCTCGTTCGATCGCTGGCTCTCCGACCAGGCCCTCGCCGGCCTCGCAGGGCCGGAATGAGGACCGAGAGCGATAGCCGCAAGCAAGTGCGCCAGGCAGTGGAGCGGGCATGGTCCAACTACCAGCTCCTTGCCGAGAGGCCCTCGCCCGTCGAGCCGAAGCGCGAGCGAACGCGCTGGCACCCGACCGTCGCCGAGGTCCGCTTCCTTGATCGTCGCGACCTCCACCAAGCGTGGAGCGCCGCACTGCGTAGAGCGGCGAAGGCCCAGTTCCCGAAGAAGACCGTCGAACTGCGGGATGCGGCCTACCTCGCAGCGAAGCTCGTCGTCGGCGAACGCCTCGATGAGGACCGGGCGCGTGCGTATCTCGACAAGGCGGCCTCTCAGTCCGGCGTTGGCCCTGCTGAGGGGAAACGGGTCATCGCGGATGCGTATTTGATGGGCAGGGCCCACGCCTTCGCCGAGCTTGCCCGTGGTGGTTCTGAGGGCCATCCGCCGGGAGCTTTCTCCGCCGTCGCGTGCGCCAGCGAGCTCTACGACCACACGCTCGGAATGACCGCCGAGCCGTCCAGTCTGCTCCCTCTGCCTGTAGCGGTCCTTGTTCACGCCGGCCATGACGATTCGCGGTCGGCGGTTGGCGTTGGCGTCCCGTCGTACCGAGACGGGGTTGTGCATCTCGATGCCGTTCTTGCCTCGAGGGCCGGCCCGGCTTGGACACTGGTGCGTACCGGCTGCCTCAAGAGTGTGAGCATCAGCGCCCACTGCACAGAGTTCCATCGAGGGACCCACGGGCGCCTTATCAGGGGCATCTTGACCAGCGTCGACCTCGTGCGCACACCCGCGGATGAGAAGGCCCTCATCGGCGACGTGGTCGAGGGCCAGCGACTCTCTCCGGGACAGCGCAAGACCCAGCGACTCCTCGATGAGTACCTGGACGACCCACGCAATCCCCGAGGCCTCGATCTGATGGCCGATGCCGAACGCCGTGGAGCAGCGGCAGGGGTCGAGATCCTCGACTGCCTGGCTCCGCTCGTGGCGCCACTGCGTGCGGAGCTCGCGCATACACGACGATCCTTCGCCTCGTTTCCATGACAGGAGGAGCCCTGAATGGCCACTGCCCCCAAGCCGGGAGCCCGCAAGAAGGCCGAAGCGCAACGGGTCGCGCTGAAGATCACTCTCAACGGCGAGTCGAGGCAGCTCCACATGAGCGACCTTGGCCCAGCGGGCGACCGAGTCTCCCGAGCCCAAACCGGATTCCCCGTCATGCCGTACTTCAACGGAGAGCGGTTCGGCTCGGACTCGATTCTGGTGCTGTGGTGGATGGCCCGTCGCAAGGCCGGCGAGCCGGATCTTCGCTACGACGAGGTGGAGAAGGAGTTTCCCACCTATGCCGATCTCGAAGACGTGGAGATCCACGAGGTCATCGAGGACGACGACAGCCCGGAAGGCTGAGGGCCAGGCTCAAGGGGTACTGGCCCGCTCTCTCCTACCACTTCGGTCTCCATCCATGGGACATCGACCGGTTGACCTACGACGAGATCGAGACCTACGTCGAGGCGGTTGACGAGCTCAACAAGAAGAAGTGAGGCGGACCTTTGGCGAAGACTCGCAAGCTGGAGGTCGTCCTCGCTGGGGATGCAAAGGGTGCCGTCAAGGCGCTCGACGATGTTGAGAAGAAGTCGGATTCCTTCGGTGGCAAGATGGCGTCGGTCGCCAAGGTCGGAGCGGTGGCGTTCGCTGCAGTGGGGACAGCGGCTGCAGGTGTGGCCGTGGGGTTGTTCAAGGTCGGCGAGACCTTCGACTCCGCTTACGACAAGATCCGGGTCGGCACCGGAGCAACCGGCAAGGCCCTGAGCGGGCTTCAGGACGACTTCAAGGCGGATCCAGACGGTCCCGGCTGACTTCGAGACCGCATCGACGGCCATCGCTGATCTGAACACCCGGCTCGGGTTGACGGGGAAGCCCCTCCAGGATCTCTCGGCCCAGTTCCTCGAGTTGTCCCGGATCACAGAGACCGACGTGGGCGCCAACATCGACACCATCACCCGTCTCTTCGGGGACTGGGGCATCGCGGCCGAGGATCAGGCAGGATCGTTGGACAAGGTCTTTCGGGCTTCACAGGCAACCGGCGTCTCGGTGGAGGAGTTGGGCCGGATGATGGTCCAGTTCGGTGCGCCGATGCGCCAACTGGGCTTCGACTTCGATCAGACCGCGGCCCTCATCGGCAAGTTCCAGAAGGAAGGCGTCAACACCGAGCTCGTCATGGGGTCGATGCGCCAAGCCCTTGGCCGGATGGCCAAGGCAGGCGAGGACCCGATCAAGACCTTCGCGCGAGTCACTGACGAGATCAAGAACGCCGGCACCGCAGGGGAGGCCAACGCCAAGGCGCTGGAACTCTTTGGTGCTCGAGCGGGTCCCGACATGGCCGCCGCCATTCGTGAGGGTCGCTTCGAGCTCGGGGACTTGCTGGGCACCATCTCTGGCGGCTCCGAGACCATCATGCAGGCGGGCAAGGACACGCAGGACTTCAGCGAGAAGTGGCTGATGTTCAAGAACCGCGTCCTTGTTGGGCTTGAGCCGGTGGCCATGAAGGTGTTCGGAGCCATGGGCGCGGCCATGGACTATCTCGGGCCCAAGGTCGAGGAGTTGGTTCAGAAGTGGGGCCCGCCCCTCCAGGCGTTCGTCAAGGACGTGCTTGGTGCTGTTACCAGCTGGTGGGAGCGCAACGGTCCTGTGATCATCGGTCTCGCCCTAGGGTTGGCAGCGGGTGTCAAAGGTGCAGTCGACGCCATCGTCAGCGCGGTCCATTTCGTCATCCGCAACTGGGACACCCTCAAGGTCGTGATTGGCACGGCTGTGGCTGTCATGATCCCGCACTTCGTAGCTCTCGGGGTCGCTGCCACCGTGTCGGCAGCTAAGAGCGCGTCCGCATGGCTGATCATGAACGCTGCTGGACTCCAGGCCATGCTTGCGCATTCGGGACACGTCGTCGCCAGGGTGGCCCAGTGGGCCTTCCTTGGCATCCAGGCTCTGGCCCACGCGGCCCAGGTCGCCGCCGCCTGGTTGATCGCCCTGGGCCCCAGTGGTCTCGTGATCGCCG
>JAUJMG010000269.1 GCA_030446955.1 Thermomicrobiales bacterium | reverse complement strand
AGAAGCGCGGCCGCTCCTACCTGACTCCAGAGGAGTACAACCGGTTGTTAGTCGCTGCTGGAGGCCATCCCCGCGACTTCTGCATCCTGACACTCTTTCTCCAGACCGGCATCCGCATCAGCGAGCTGTGCGAGCTGCGATTGGAGGACATCGACCTCACCGCCTCCACCCTCCATGTCCGGGTTGGGAAGGGAATGGCGTCCAGGACGATCGAACTAGAGAAGAAGGCCATTCGCTCACTCAAGACCTGGCTATCCCTCCGGGAGGCGAGCCCCTACGACCACCTCTTCCTCAACCGCGACGGTGAGCCGCTCAAGGAGTGGGGCGTCCGGGATCTACTGGAGAAGTACCGCCTGCAGGCCGGCATCACGAAGAAGGTGACACCCCATTCGCTCCGCCATACCTTCGCCTCGGCCAAGGCGCAGAGCGGGGTCAGCCCGTTTCAGTTAAAGGAGTGGCTGGGACACGCTCGATTGGATACGACTTCGATTTATGTCCATATGGCGCGTCAGAACGCGAAGAAAGTCATGGATGCCACCAGCTTATGATCCGTCACCGCTGCACGACCTTCACTCTCGTCCCGGCAAGTCTCCTGTCACGGCAGCAGGAGTGGCGGCAATTCGCCGATGCGTTGCCGCCCGGTGGGGCTCTGCTCGTCCTCCCCGACAGCAAGTCACGCCTTGCTGAGAGCATGAAGCTAGTTGCCACGCGCCTCCGTCACCAAATGACCTGCCCAGGCCACCCTTCACAGTCGAACATAAGTGCTAAAATAATCGTATACATAGATGCTCGCCGCTTGGCCTGCCCCCCACGATGCGCCACGAGTAAGAGGAGGCGATCGTGTCCAATTCCCGTCTCAACCCAAACAAATCCACCGAAATCGCTGTCTGGGCCGCAGCGGCCGGACGCTGCACTTTTTGCAACCGATTAGTTTTGGAAAATGAAGACCTCGGAGAGCCGGTCGCGATCGGAGAGTTGGCCCACAACGTCGGCTGGGGTGAGAAGTCGCCGCGTGGTGAGTCAGATCTGTCCGCTGACGAGCGCCGGGAAGCAAGTAATCTGCTCCTGTTGTGCCGCACCTGCCACAAGCCGATCGACCAAGGGGGCGTGGCGAAGCGGTACACGGTGGCGCGATTGGCTGAGTTCAAACGCGAGCACGAGCAGCGCATCAGGATCCTCACCGAGATTGGCGCTGACCGGAAGGCAACCATCCTGCGTTTGGTCGGACCGGTCCGTGGTGCCAGCCCAGAATTGACCTATGACACGGTCCTTGAGGCTACCACCGCAGCCAAGCTATTCCCAGCCCTCCTGCCTGGATCTTTCCAGGCTCAACTCGATCTTGATCTTGGGCAAGTCCCTGACTTTGGGACTCCCGTCCACTTCGCTACCTCAGCGACCTACGTAGACGAGCTGGTTCGCCGCATCGACGACGGCATCAGCCGTGGCCTGATCTCCAGATTGGCAGTGTTTGCCTTTGCCCGCATCCCAGTGCTGGTCCACCTGGGCTCTCGACTAGATGACAAGGTTCCGACCCTCATTTTTCAACGGCAACGCGTGGACGATGTGAACGCCTGGCGCTGGCCCGATGATCCACCAGCACCGCCTGTCTTCGAAGTACGGCGAGCCACAATGGGCAGAGATCCGCTGCGCGTCGCCCTGGTTGTCAACCTCTCCGGGACGATCCGGCTGGAAGAGTTGTCTGACGGGATGGTCGAGTCTCATACCGTGTATGTCCTTGCGCCAACAGCGCCTGATGCTCCCAGCCCAACCCTCATTTCCAGTCCCACCGCCCTGACCAACTTCGACCGCGCGGTCCGCCGATTTCTCGCCCTGGTTGAGGACGACCACGGCAAGCTCGGCCGCGTGGACCTGTTCGCGGCGATCCCGGTCTCGGCGGCTATCACGCTCGGAAGGGTCCTGATGCCGCATGTCTCACCAGCCTGGGCAGTGTTTGACCGTGACGATCAGGGAGGCTTCTTCGAGGCCCTGGAGGTGTGGCGGTGAAGTTTGTCGACGACTTCGAATCATTCCTCCGCACCGAGGTCAACCTCAACCAGACTCGCCTGGACATTCTCCAGGATCGGGTGTCGGCCATTGAGACTTTCATCTGCAACGAAGCAACCTTCGGACCGGCCTTCCTCGAATTCGTCCCGGCAGGGTCATGGGCGCACCGGACCATCATCAAGCCCGTTGCCGACAACGACGGGTTCGACGCCGATGTGCTATTGCACATGACGGAGCAGACCGACTGGCAACCCAAGGACTACATCGAGAAGCTGTACGCGGCGTTCCGCGGCAGCGCCACGTACAAAGACCGAGTCAGTCGCAAGACCCGCTGCATGCGGATCACCTACGCCGGCGAGTTCCACATCGATCTCGTTCCCCTCATCGATCAGGGTGGGCTCCACTACATCACCAACCGCCTTGACCCCGAAGAAACGGGCAAGCTTGAAGCGTCAGACCCGGCCGCGTTCACCGCCTGGATCGATGAGCGCCAACGCCTCACGCGTGGCTCGTTCATCAAGGTGGTGCGCCTTCTCAAGTACCTACGTGACTTCAAGAACACGTTCAGCTGCAAATCCATCATCTTGGCGACGCTGCTGGGCGAGCAGGTCAACGAGATCGAAGTGATGATGGCGCCGGAGCGCTACGCGGACGTGCCCTCAACCCTGAACACCCTGCTCGGCAAGTTGGCCGACTCGCTGCCGCTGACTATGCCTGCGGTGATGGACCCAGCCGGCACGGGTGACAATTTCACCGACCGCTACAAAGAGGGCTGGAACTACGACAACTTCCGGCGCCAGATCAAGCACTACGCGGAGAAGGTAAAGGAGGCGTATGACGAGCCGGATCGCACGGCGTCCATCGCCGCGTGGCAGGTGATTCTCGGGGAGGACTTCAAGCCGGGCGCCCTCCCCAAGGTCGCATCCCTCTCCCCACGCAGTGCGTCTGTGCCCTGGGACAAGGAGATGTGGATCGAGGACCGCTACCCGGTCCAGATCAACCCAAACTACCGTCTGCGAATCAGTGCCGAGGTTACACCCAAGCCCGGCTTCCGCAACTTCAATCTGTCGGCACGAGGGTACAGGGTCGCCAAGAGCCGCAAGCTGCTCTTCCGGGTCGTGCAGAACACGGTGCCCGAACCGTCTGAGATCTACTGGAAGGTTCGCAACGGTGGAGATGAAGCGTATCGGGCCAACCAGCTTCGAGGAGAGATCAGTCCGGACCGGGGAGGTCGAGCTAAGAGCGAATCAACCTCCTATAAGGGCACGCACTACGTGGAGTGCTACGTCATCAAGAACGGCATTGTGGTGGCTCGTGACCGGCAAAATGTGATCGTCACCTAGTGACGCTGACCTCTGACTGTTGCCTCAAACGAGAGCAATAACCAGAATGCATTTATGGATTCCGTTGAACACCCGCTCGATTGGTGGGCCTACGGCGGCTACCCGGCCGTGATGCGGGAGCTGCGATGCTCACAGGCCACCGCCCGTCACAAGGTCCACGCCAAAATCGAGGAATACTTCAAGCGCACCGGCAACCCTCTCTGGAAGCCGGTTGGCCATCGTGGCTATACGCAGCTCCGGCGCGCGATCATGGATGGCCGCGTCCTGAACAACGACCTCGTCTAACCAGAACACCGAGGAACTCAACAACTTACAGTCCCCCAGGAGGCCTCCAGGCATGCTAGACTCCTGTGTACGTACAATCATGTGGGAGTGCTGGAGGGCGAGGCGTGGTGGACATATCCACTGATACCGAGGAAATGCTCACCGTCCAGGAAGCCGCACAGATGTTAGGCGTCCATCCCAACACGGTGCGCAACCGCATCAAGTCCGGCCAATATCGTGCCGAGTGGGCTCCCTCACCGCACGGACCCCGCCAGCTGATCCCCCGCTCCAGCCTTGTGTGTGATCCATCACAGGACCCAGGACCCATCCAAACCTCACTCCAACCCGCTGTGAGCCTGGACGCGCTGCGCGAAACCCAGGAGCAGGCCCTCCAGCGGGTGGTGTCACCCTTCCTAGAGCGGCTGGAGGCCGTGGTCCGCGAGAATGGACGCTTACAGGAGGCCAATAGGACCCTGGAGGCAGAGCTAGAGAGGCTCAAAGCCCAGTCCACTGCCCCGCCGCGATCGTCGTGGTGGAGTCGCATCTTCTCGCTCTAGGGGGATATGCCGTGCCCCGCGACCCCTACACTTCACTCCGTGCTCTCCTGTCAGATCGACCCGTCGCCTATCACCCGGCGATGGCTCGGGTGTTGGGGGGCGTGTATGAGGCGTTGCTGTTTCAGCAGCTCGCCTTCTGGTCAGACAAGGGGGCGGACCCCGAGTGGATTTACAAAACCCAGGCCGAGATTACCGACGAGCTGGCCCTGAACCGCTACCAGCAGGAGCAGGCGCGTAAGAGCTTACGAGCTTTGGGCGTCATCGCAGAGCAACGCAAGGGCGTTCCGGCCAAGCTGTACTTCCGGGTGGTGTGGCCGCGCGTCTTCGAGTTGTTTGACCACCTTTCCCCAGAATGCTCACCTTCGACAGACAAGGATGCTGACCGTCAGCGGACTAGGCCGCCCAGGGTGAGCAGACCAGTCAGCCGACCCTCGACACGCAAGAGTGCCGACCCTCGGCAGACATCAGAGAGTACGTCAGAGACGACGCAGGAGAAGAAGGGTCCACGCACGATTGAAGAGCTGGAAGAGGCTGATCGGCGATGGGAAGAGCACCGGCAGCGGATGGTGGAGATGGAGGCGCTCCGCCGGCGTCGATAGCGCGCTCTCGCTTCGGGTAGGTGTCAAAGGGGTTCGCGGAACCGATGGCGGGTCGCACTTTGTGTCCAGATCCGAGGTGTTTGCGGCATTTGATCTCCATCTCTAACTACGTTCACGAGGGCAAGGTCTGGACCTACCAGTCTGTCCGCGACGTTCAGCGTAATCACTTCTCCTGAGCCGCAAGGTTGTTCTGGTGCCATCGGCCTTGGGCATCATTGCCCCTAGCCAACGCGACCGACCGGCGAGGGAGTGACAACCGTAACCGGCGTGACCCGTCTTTCCCACTTACTATCTAGTCCACCGAGTCCGTCTCGATGCTGCGGCGAATTTATCGAAATCATTTAGCTGTCTTGCAATTGAGACGGATGGGAGGGTGGGATGGGTGGACTCGGGTCAGGCCGGTGGGGATGGGAGCGGACGCGCGAGACGACCGAAGGCTTGCTCTGGCTCGACGTGCGGTACCTCGCGCGACGGGGACTGTTCGCGGTGAAGCCAGGCCACCTTGCCACCGATTCGGTGGAGTGGAGCCGGGGCGGCAAGCCATCGGGAAACATCACGGTGGTCTATGCCGGCGATGACCCGGATGCCGTGATTCTGGACTACAGCGTTCGAGCGGATGCTGGGAAGCCGTGGGTGCCGGTACGGGAGCGGATTGGGCTCGAGCGGACGCCCTGCCGGTACGGCGGGTCGCGACCGTGGTTCCGCTGCCCCGGGTGTAAGCGCCGGCGAGCAGTGCTCTATAGCGTGGGAGGCCGGTTCCGGTGTCGAGGCTGCCACGACTTGGCCTACGAGAGCACCCGGGAAGACGTCGGGGAGCGGGCGCGGCGGCGGGCGGACAAACTGCGGCGAAAACTGGGTAACACCGGGGGCCCGGGGTGGCGCGGGGTGCCGCCGAAGCCGCCACGAATGCACTGGGCGACCTACCAGCGGCTCGTGAATGAGATCCTGGAGGCGGAGCGGGAGGCGATGGCGGCGTGGACAGCCGAGATGGAGAAGCTCCTGGCGCAGGTGGAGCGGAGGCGAGCCTAGGCACCGCACCCCCGCTCCTAGAGCCTGTTATGGACTTGAGGGGGTGAAGCCGAGTCATGTGAAGGTTCCGAGGGCCTGAGCGTCCCGGAGATGAGCCGTTCCGGCGAGCCCGGCCTGGACCACCATACCCTCGTCCGTAAATCGTCGGCGCAACGGCCATCGTTCTTTCGAAAAGACGAACGACCCCCCGACAACCCTTCCGAAAAGTCCATAACACGCTCTA
>JAUJMG010000268.1 GCA_030446955.1 Thermomicrobiales bacterium | reverse complement strand
CGCCGAACCTCTTCCTGGCCCTTATTGCAGAAGGAACACCGGTAGTGCACCCGCCCACCTCGCGTGTTGGTCATTCCGTTTCGCCCGTCCTGCCTGCCCGTGGCGGCCTTCTCGACCGCCTTGCCCGTCGTCGCAGGGACGGCGCGCCCGGGTGATGTCGTCTTGCGTTGGGGGCTGAGGTTACGACTGGCCCGAGCCGTTAGCGCCGGCGCTCATCCCCGCAGGGACCGCGAAGGCCGGCTCCATGACCTCGTCAACCAGTCCGTACTCCTTGGCCTCCTGCGCGGTCATGTAGTAGTCACGCTCGGTGTCGCGCTTGACCTTGTCGTAGCTCTGCCCCGAGTGGGAGGCTAGGATTTCGGTCAGTTTGGTGGTCAGGCTGAGGGTTTCGCGCGCGACAACCTCGATGTCGGGCACTGCGCCGCGGAATCCCGCGGAGCCCTGATGGATCATCACCCGGGCGTTCGGGAGCGCGAAGCGCTTCCCCTTGGCCCCCCCCGCAAGCAGGACGGCAGCCATGCTGGCACCCATGCCCATGCAGAGCGTCGAAACGTCGGGCTTGATCATCTGCATCGTATCATAGATGGCCAGCCCGGAGTACACGACGCCCCCGGGGGAGTTGATGTAGAGGCGGATGTCCTGCTCCGGATCCTCGTGGGCCAAGAACAGCATCTGGGCGATGATCAGGTTCGCGATCTGGTCGTCAACCGGGGTCCCCAGGAAGATGATCCGGTCCTTGAGCAGCCGGGAGTAGATGTCGAAAGCACGCTCGCCGCGGTTCGTGCTCTCCACCACCATCGGGATCAGGTTCTCGATCTTTGGGATCTCCATGGGTGCGGTGTCCCTCGTCTTTCTGAACATGCCGCGCGGACCTCGCCGCGCCAGCCTCGTTGCCGCGTACGCTCAATGATAACGACCCGCGGCCCGAAGGCCACTAGCCGAAGGGGCAGGACGGCCGTACCCGATCGTTGTCAGACGCCAGTTGTTCAGGGAGGGGGCGGTGGGGGACCCGTCTCGCCCTCGGAGCAACTCCGTCAGTTGCCCCAACTCACCCGCTGTTCGCCCGATTTTACGCCTGGCCCCTGCCGCCTACCGTCTGACCACTGTGACTGGCGACTGACCACCGGCGTCTAGTAGTCCGGGTCTGCAAAGACGCCACCGGCACCGACCTCGCCCTGCTCGCGTTCCTCCGGCGTGACCGCATCGACGGGAGCCTCCGCCGCCACCGTCACGTTCTCCACCTCATGCCCCAACGCGGCGGCCTGGGCCGCGTCCGGCTCAGCGGCCAGTTCTGAAACAGACGCCGTCGCGTCCGGGTCGACCGTCGTCGCTGTGGCCGCGACATCCCCGGGCTGTCCGCCCATGGTTCCGATCAGTGGCGCGACTGCCGCCGCGGCGTCCTCGGTGCCTGCGACTGGCTGCCCCTCGGCACCGCTCTCGCTGCCCTCGTCCACCGGCTCTGCCGCCTCCGACTCAGACTCAGCGGCGGTCAGGTCGCCAACGACGGCGCCGACTGGTTCGGAGGTCTCGGCGTCCGCGGTCTCTTCATCCGTCGGCTCCGGCTCGACCCAGCCATTGAGCACCGCGCCGCGCCCCTCGGTGGCCAACTCGATCAAGCGCTCGGTAATGCGCCGCTCGAAGAGGTCGTTGCGTAGCACGCCGCGGAAGTAATCGCTCTGGTACAGCTCCTGGAGCCGCTCGGGGTTCGCGCCGGGGCTGGCCAGGGAGGCGAGTTCAGCGTCCAGATCCTCGTCGGAGACAGCGATGCCTTCGCGCTGCGCGATCTCGCGCAGGAGCAGCGAGTTGCGCAGGCGACGGGCCGCGACTGGGCGCATCTCGTCGCGCAGCTCTTGCTCGGTCTGGTTGTTGAGGCGCAGATACTCCTCCAGGGTACGGCGCTGCTGGGCAAGCTGACCGCGGAGGCTCTTGATGTCGTCCTCAACAGCTTCGTCGATCATCACCACTGGCGGATCGATGGTCGCTGTCTCGGCCATCGTGTTGATGATCTTGTTGACGACCTCGGTGCGGGTCTCGGCCGTCTTGCCCTGATGAAGGTCGTCCCGGATCTGCCGGCGTAGGTCCTCGAGGGAGTCGGCATCCGCCACAGTCTTGGCGAACTCATCGTCAAGCGGGAGCAGTTGACGCTCCTTGAGGCCCTTGAGGGTTATCGTGTAGGAGAGGGCCTTGCCGCGGATCGACTCGTTGACCGTCTCATCGTCTTCGGCGAAGGCCAGTTCCAACTGCGCCGTTTCGCCGACCTGCATCTGCTCGATCCGCTCCCGCAGGGAATCAAAGAGGTTGCTCTCGCCCAGGACGAAGACGGCATCGTGCGCCGGTTCCTGGAAGACCTCATCCCCTTCCTTGACTTCCAGGTCGATCGTCACCTGGTCGCCTTCGCGGGGGGAGCGCGGTTCGGCTGGATCGACCCAGGGGCTCTGGGTCTTTTGCAGCCGCTCCAGCACCTCATCGACCGCCGCCTCATCTACCGAGGCATCCTGCGGTTCGACCCGGGCGTCGGCGTAGGGGCCGGGGTCGACATCCGGGTACACAGGCACGGTGACCCGGAAGGCGATCGGCTCGGGATCGACCATCTCGACCTGGGGATCACCGACCGGAACGATCTCCTCCTGCTGGAGGGCTCGCCGGTAGAGATCCTCCATGATCTCCTTGTGGGCCTCTTCGAGGAAGATGCCGCGCCCATAGAGGCGTTCGATCATCGCGCGGGGGGCCTTGCCCTTTCGGAACCCGGGGAGTGTGACTTCACGCGACACCTTGCGGTACGCGCGATCCATCGCCCGGGCGAACTCGTCCTCGTCGGCGGCGATGTCGAGCACCACCTGGCTCTCGGGCCGCCGCTCTACGCTGAGTTTCACGCGCGTCTGGTCCCCTCTCGCGCCCGACGGGGCCGGCGGGGTATCCGTGGCGCCCGACGGGTCCGTGGCGTTGCGCCGGGTGCTTGGCCCAGGTCTCACGACTGACGAGACAGGGGCAGGCGACTCCGGCATCCGCATTCCAACGGCGGAGGAGTATACCAGAGGGGAACCCTGGGCCTCGTGCGCGTGAAGCTATGGCAAGGCATGCTCCTCCATCTTCCGCCTAACCCGAGAGGGAGACGCACCCGTAGAAGCACAGGTGCGGGGCAGGGAACGCGTGCCGGCAGCGCGCCTGTCGGCAGCGGGGACGTCCGCCTGAAGCGTCAACCCCACCTCGGTCCAACGGGATCAGGACCGGACACCGCTGGAGTGATAGGGGCGCAACGGCATCGAGGCTAAGAGATGGCGGCTTTGCTGCCGGTGCCATCTGGGCACGGCTGGTAGGGCCGGCCTCTCCTTTGGCAGAAGCGCTGAAGATGCGCTGCTCGTGCCAGATCTTCCAGACAGCGAAAGAGCGTTGAAGCGAGACCGACCGTTCCGAGCGGCGCGCGTAGGGTCAAAGTTCGCATGACGATCCGACCTTCCTGTTGTCTTTCAGGCACAGCCTGGTAGAGAAAATACGGTTCATGCGGCCGAACAAAGCGTTCGTTCACGTTGTCGCGACAAAGAGCGGATGCTAAGGTGGCTCGCAGGTGACCCTTCGCGGGTGTCTATGGCTCGTGACGTTCCCCTCGGGCTGCCGTGCCCAGTGTCCGGACATGGTTCCGGGTGCGGGGCCGGCAGGTTCTCAGCGTCTTGCTGGGAAGCCGATGAGGAGCCGTCACGACGGGTCGTGGCATCGGTGGGTGGGGTGCATCAGCGGCTTCGTTGGCTCGTGCTAGAGAGACGCCACGCGAAGGATCTGGTTCGGTTCGGCACGCGGATGGGCGTGCGGCCGGCTCGGGGGCGTGGCGTCACGGTGGCGAGTCGGCAGCGCGGTCGGGCGCCGGCATTCGGTGGTTCGGGGCGCAGGGCCGGGACCAGTTGGGAGGGGGGAAGCGGTGAGGACCGCTCGGATCACGCGGACGAGGGCGCGTGCGCTCTCGGGTTTGTTGGCTCTGGCGCTCGTCGCCGGCGCATTCGCGCCATCGGCGAAGGCCAGCGATGGGGGCAGTGACGGGTGGCTTGGCTGGGCTACCGCGACGGTCGCCAACAGCGCTGACGGCGCCTTCTTGCGGGCCGAGCCTGGGTTCGGCACGGCGGTCGTGCTCCCGCTGGCGGAGGGCACATCGGTCGAGTTGCGGATCGCCGAGGTTGACACGGTCCTTGATTCGGACGGCGTGACCCGCTGGTGGCCCGTCCAGGTCTACGGACAGATTGGCTGGATTGCGGGCTACTACCTCGCGCCCACGAGCGAGGCTGCCGTGGCAGCCGTCGCTGAGACGGGCGACAGCGTGGCCGTGACCGACGATTGGGTCGAGACCGAGTCATCGATCGCGGTTGAGACAGAGCCAGACGTGACGGTGGGTCCAGGGCTCGATGTGCCCACCGGTTCAACCGCTCGCGTGAGCAGCCCGGATGGGGCGAACCTGCGGGCGGAGCCGGGCGCTTGGTCTGAAGTGCTTGCCCCGCTGGCCTTCGACGCGGTTGTCGACCTGCGGATCTCCGAGCTGGATACGGTCTACGACGAAGCGGGAACCCGCTGGTGGCCGGTTTCCTTCCAGGGTCAGGCTGGTTGGGTGGCCGGTGTCTACCTGATTGACGGCGGTGCCACTGCCAGCTCCGATGACGTGGCAAGCGACGAAGGCACCTCCTTGGAGGAGACCTCCGGCGAGATTGCTGCCTTTTATGCCGGCCAGTACGCGGCGGCCAGCACCGCTTCTGGCCAGGGCGTGAACATCCGCGCGGCCGCAGTCCCGGATGGAGAGCCGGTCGGGTTCATTCCTGAGGGCGATGTCGTTCAGGTCATGGAAGGCCCGGTCGGGTTCGACGGCAGCGCGGCCGGCTGGTACCTGATCACTGACGGGGGCACCACCGGTTACGTCAACGGCGACCTGCTGGTCGCTGCCGCGCAGCCCGAGACACCGGCCGACGAGGCGGTTGAGGACGCGGCGGAGTCTAGCGACAGCTTCGACGCGGCGAAGTTCACTGCCGGCGACTATGCCGCCGCCCAGACCCCCTCAGGGCAGGGGATCAATGTCCGCGCCGCCGCCGCGCCGGACGCCGACAAGGTTGGATTCATCCCCGAGACCGGCAGGGTGCAAATCGTCGCCGGCCCACTTTATGACGATACCGGCAACGGCTGGTACGAGGTGGCTGGGGACGGGATCACCGGGTACGCCGATGGCGATCTGCTGGTAGCCGCCGAGGCCCCGGCGCCCGATCCGACCCCTGAGCCGACTCCGCAACCGAAGCCAGAGCCATCGGTGGAAGAGGCGCGCGCCCCTGCACCGGTGCAAGAGGAGCTCGCCCCCGCGCCGGTGGAGGAACCGGCGCCGGCTCCAAGCGGCCCCACTGGCGGCTTCATCAACCCACTGCCGGGCGGCGTTGTGACCCAGGGGTATGGCTGCAGCCCCTACGCCTTCGAGCCGTACGAGGCGAGCATCGGCTGCAACTTCCACAACGGCATCGACCTCGCCGCCGCAGCGTACACCCCGCTCCTTGCCTCGGACGGCGGCACGGTGACAGCAGCGGGCTGGTGCGACTGCGGCCTCGGCTTCTACGTTGCGATCGACCATGGCAACGGCTTCGAAACCGTGTACGGTCACATGGCCGAGCAGCCGTACGTCTACGTCGGCCAGACGGTGAGCCAGGGGCAGGTCATCGGGCCGTTGGGCAGCACCGGCCTCTCGACCGGCCCGCACGTCCACTTCATCCTCAAGGTCGGCGGCAGCACCGTCGATCCCTCGGGGTACGTGCCCATCTACTAACCCAAGGTCGGTCGTCAGGCAGAAGGTCACCGAGGGGGGGGGCCCATTGGCCCCCCCCCCGGGCGTTGTTTGGGGGTCCACAACACGGACCCGCTACCCACCCCGGGGGGGCGCCCGGGGGGATTATCCGGGGTGTGGTGGGGCGCCCCCCCCCGGGGGGGGGTGTGGGGGGGGGCGGCGCGGGGGGGAATGCTAGGGGAGGTACACCTAAAAAAACACACAACCCGCGCCCCAGCGCAGGGGCC
>JAUJMG010000035.1 GCA_030446955.1 Thermomicrobiales bacterium | reverse complement strand
CGCGTGGCGGCTTCCATGCTCTCGCGGATCCGCTCCTGACGCTGGTCCAGGACGCGGACGATGGGGCCGAGGGCGTAGCGCCACAGCAGGTAGATGAAGATGATGAACGCGGCGAGCTGGATGATCAGGTTCCAGCCGTTGACGCCGAGAGCGTCCATGGTGCTCCTACTCCCCCGTTTCACCCATCCCCTGCCAATCAACGACAAGGGTCGTTCCGCCGCGTCCTCTTGCGGAACGGCGCCGGCTCTGAGCGCTCGATGAGCCTCGAACCGGCGCCGTTCGGTTCGGTCAGGGCGGTGGGTCTAGACGACGAATGCGATGATGATCGCGATCACGAAGGCGTAGATGGCGACGGCCTCGGCGAGCGCCGCACCGATGATCATCGTGGTCCGGATGTCACCGGCCGCCTCCGGGTTCCGGCCGAGCGCTTCCATGGCGCCGCGGACCGCGAGCCCGATGCCCAGGCCCGGGCCGAGACCACCGAGACCGATCGCCAGAGCGGCGCCGATCGCCTTTGGTCCCGCAACGTCGGTAATCGCGTCGAACACGTGTGTTCCCTCCCTCGTCGCCCTCCGCACGGGCGATCCTCGTGTTGCTGAGGAGCGGCGGACGCCGCTCCCCTCCGAACCCCGCGTTTCGGACTTTCGTTCTGCCGGCTCGCGCCGTCGTCCGCACTGTCAAGCGGGCCGATCCCTTCGACCGGCCCAGAACGGCCCCCGGTTTCGGGGCCTCAGAATCCCTAGTCGCCGGCGCTCGCGGGCACGTTCCCGAGCCCGTGCGCGCCCTCAACGTGGGCGTCGTGGGCATCATCCCCGTGACCTCCCGCCGTCGCCAGGGTGATGTAGATGAGCGTCAGGAGAGCGAAGACCAGCGCCTGGATGGCGCCGAAGAGCAGCTCCAGGCCAAGGAAGATGACCGGGAAGACCACCGGGACGATGGCCACACGGATCGCCGCCGCCATTGCGAACATGACTGCGAGCAAGACCTCGCCGGCGAAGACGTTGCCGAAGAGCCGGGCCGAAAGCGAGATGATGCGCGAGAACTCCGAGATGACCTCGATCGGGAAGAGGAACGGCGGATCGGCCATGTGCTTGATCCGGCCCTTGAACCCATGAGCTGAGATGCCCGCCACCTGAACCACGGTGAAGGTCAGGAGCGCCATGGCCAGCGTCATGTTCAAGTCAGCGTTGGGAGCCCGGAAGAACGGCACCAGGACCTTGTGGTGCTCTTCGCCGTGGTCCTCGCCTTCAGCGCGCGCCGGCTCCTGGCCCGTCGTCGCCTCCCCTCCGGTCCCTTCCTCGCTGTGATCGTCACCCTGACCGGTTTCCTGGGCAAGGAGCGTCAGCGAGCGGTTGGAGGCATTCGCCGACGCGACGTCGTAGATCGACGGAGCCTGGGAGTGGTCACCGTCAGCCTCCGGTACCTCGACATCCTCTTCCTGCTGCTGAGAACCTGCCTCGGCAGCCTCTTCATGGTAGTAGCCGATGGTGCCGACACCTGGAAGCAGGCCGGAGTAATTGGCGAAGATGATGAAGATGAAGATGCCGCCCACGAGCGGGAAGATGCGGCGACCGGCCTTCCGTCCCGCCGTCCCCTCCACAAGGCCGAGCAAGAACTCGACGATGCCTTCGAACGCGCCCTGGGTACGTCCCGGGATTGGCTTCGCGTTGCGGGCAATGAGGGAACCAGTGAGAAGGATGAGTCCCATCACGATGAACATCGTGAGCATCGAGTTGGTGATGGGGATTGGGCCGATGTGGAAAAGGGTCTCGGCCGCGAGTTCGACGTGGACTTCCATGCCTACGCGCTACTCCTCGTGCCGATCGGCTTTCCGCGCCGGCGTTCCGTTACGTACCCCAGTTCCACGGCGGGGGATGGGCATCTTCGCGATTTGCCGGCCCATGGGCCCAGCCCCGCGGTCCTTTCGCCCTACCAGCGTCAACTCGTAGAGCTGATACCCAGCGGCTACGAGCCCGAGAGCGACCCCGAGCAGCGTGAACCAGGGCGTCGTCTCCGCCCACTGATCGAGCGCGACGCCGCCACCGATGAACACAATCATGGTCACGACGATAGAGCAGCCGAGCCCGGAGGCGACGCCCGCCGCCTCCAGCTGCCTTCGCTGCTCCGGCGTTGGGCGGTCGAACACCCTCTCCCCCGGCCCGATTTCGATTGCGAAGGATATCACAATCTTTCGCCCGGGCGCAAAGACGCATCTCCAGCGAACACCCCTGATACTGCCCAACGGCTCCGCACATTACGCGCCATCGTCCGGTCTAAGGGGACGTCCCAGCCGCTCAACACTCTCCGCCTCCGCTGGTGCTGAGGAGGACGGGCCGGGAGGCGGGAACGAGATGAAGCCGGAGATTCAACCCGGGTGGTCTTCGCGGCCTTCGACGGCCTGCCGGCGGCGACGATCGTCGTTGGTGCTCGCCGGTACAAGCCACCCAGGTCCGTCCGGAGTCGTCTGCTCCTGCGCCGGGGATGGGAGATACGGCGTGTCCAGGGCGTGTCGGATGGCCTTGGCCCGCGCCGGTCCGATCCCAGGCACGGCCTGGAGTTCGGAAGCTGTGGCAGCAATGATCCGGGCAATGGACCCGAAGGCCGCTAGGAGTTGACGGCCGAGAGTCGGACCGACCTCCGGCAGCGCGGCGACGATCCGCTCTTGTTGCTGAGCCAGGTCACGGGCGCGAGGAGTGGCGACCGTGGAGGGAGGGGTTTTCAAACCGTGCTGCGTGTGGCGGGCGAGTTGGACCAGGAGCAGGGCGGTGTCTTCGGCGTCGTTGGTCCGCAGCACCGTCAGACCCTCAATCGCGACCAGGTAGGAGAGCGCGCCGCGCAAGGCATTAGGGTGCATGCGGGTTCTTGGGGGTGGCAGCGTGCCCTCAATCAGCACAACCGGACGCTCGTAGGCCGCCTTCAGCGCCGTTACCTGGGCGAACAAGCGACGGTCCACGATCGAGGCGGCGAAGTCTGCTCCGGTCTTTCGTTCTACCGCCAGCCCGCCACCGAGCAGGTAGTCGCCGGTCGGTAATCGTGCCACCTCGGTGGTGATCTCTGGCAGATGTGCCAACACCCGGTAGACCCCGCTTCGCTGCTCGGCGGTGTCGATCACGATCCGGATCGGCTGATCCACGGCCATCCCATGACATCCTGACGAAGCGGACCGAGCCGCCGGGAGACGGGCGGTTGGCAGTTTCTTGGTGGCAGCGGACTAGCGGACCAGGAAGCCCTCTCGTGTCGGATCCTCTGGGGCGGCCACGAACTGATGAAAACCGGTTACGAATCCCCGGCCGGCGATCTCGGTCACGACGGCGGGATAGTCGCCGACGCGACCTTCCTCCAGGACGCGGCCCGTGAAGATGCTGTCGGTGATGCTCTCGTGCAGGTAGCGCTCGCCCAGCTGCACGTCCCCGCGTGCGAAGAGCACCGCCAGTTTCGCTGAGGTGCCTGTGCCGCAGGGGGAGCGGTCCACGGCGCCATCAGCGTAGATCGTGACGTTGCGCCCATGGGACTCTGCCTGACTTGGCGGGTCTGAGATGATGGTCCCATAAAGAAAGGAAAGGTCCGGTTCCTCAGGGTGACGGATCTCAACAGCCTCTGAGACGGCCTTCTTGACCTCCATGCCGGCCCGGATTAGTTCGGCGGTTAGATCCCGGCGCACCGCGAGGCCCAGCGCTGTGGCATCAACAAGGGCGTAAAAGGCGCCACCGAAGGCGACATCGACCTGAACAGGCCCCGCCGCGGTGTTGATCTGGACGCCTTCGGCAAGGCAGAACGCGGGCACGTTGCGGAACGCAACGGAGGTCACGCGCTCGCCCTCGATGGTGGCTCGGGCTCGGACAAGGCCGGCCGGCGTGTCGTAGGTCACGATGGTCTCGGGCTCCGACCGCGCCATGGCCCCCGTCTCCAAAAGGGCCGCCGTCAGGGCAATGATCCCGTGACCGCACATGGTGCTGTATCCCTCGTTCGTCAGGAACAACACCCCGAAGTCGGCTCCGGGTGTGACCGGCGACGTGAGCACAGCGCCGTACATGTCGGCATGACCGCGAGGCTCCCAGAGCAACATGCGGCGCAGAGCATCATGATGGGCAGCCATCTCCTGGCGCCGGGCAAGGATGGTGTCGCCACGCAGCGGCGGCAACCCGGAGGTGATGATCCGGAGCGGCTCCCCTCCGGCGTGGGCGTCGATGGTACTGACAATTTGATCGAAAGGCATCCGGCGTTGCTCCCCGACAGCCACGGCATCTTCTTTGAGCAGGCTAGCATGGGGTCTACCCATCATGCTGCCTCCGGCAGCGGGGCACATTGGGGGGACAGGGCCTGCCCCGCCAGCACTCCGCTGGAATGGCTGATGGTTCTAGACGCACAGGATTTGGACCCAATAGGCCCAGGGTGCCGCTACCTGACATAGGCCACGGCTCTCTCCCCCTGGTTGACCGTCCGAGCAGGGCCGACAACGGGCTGGTCTCCGAAGCCGGTCGAGTGCCGCTTGCCGGATAGCTGGCACTAGCGGACTGGACATCAGTTTCCGACGAGCGTCGGGAGATGGAGGAACGTGGCAGGCGGGTCCCATCACGATCCGGGGCTGGATGAATGTGCGGGTTCAAGGCCCCGGCAAGGTACGGCTGTCCCAGTTACCACCAGCCGTAGGGGACGTTGCGGCGGGGGTTCAAATTGGGGTAACAGCCGCTCTCGAGCAGGCGGTCGATCCGCCCGAGGAGGGCATCAATCTCGTGTCGATCGAGGTGCGGACGCAGCGCGGCCTGGAGGTCGGCCGCGCGGCGTTGTGCTTGGGCCAGATCCGCGAGGAGCGGCTGGGAGATGGGATCACCAACGAACTGCCAGAGCACAGTCCGCAACTTCGGATAGCGGTGAAACGTGAGGCCGTGGTCGATGCCCCAGACCCGGCCAGTCCGGTCGCGCAGGCAGTGGCCAATCTTCCGGTCGGCATTGTTGGCGACGTGATCGAACAGAACCAGTCGTTCGATCTGGGGCAGCCGGCGTCCCCAGTACCGCTGATCGCTGCCGCTATCGGGAGCTGGCTCGATATATAGCTGCACCGAGCCAATCCCGTTCGGACCCTCCCGGATGACCGTCGGTGGCACCAGTCCCCAACCGAGGTGGCGGCTGAGCAGGTAGGAGGCGTATTCCCGCCGGTAGAGCGTGCCGTCCGGAAAGTCGTAGAGCGGAGCTTCCCCAGCCCGCGGTTTGTAGATCGCCAGTTGCTCCCGCCCGTCCGGACAGGTGAGCGCGACACCAAACGTGTAGTTCGAACCCCACGGGATCAGCTTGCTCGCGGCAAAGTCCGCGTCGCGCAGGAGCCGGAGCGCTTCGTCTTCTCCTAGCGGCGGCCGAGCCGAGCCGTCTTCGTCTGGCTCTTCGTCGTTATGCAGCTGGAGAAACAGATCGGGCATTGAGGAGAACCCCTTTTGGATGGTCAGCGGTTGGGGCGGGCCGAAGCCGGATGCAGGCAGTGCTCAAGGTACGCCGGCCAGAGTTTACTGCGCCGACTGTGACGACGGACTTCCATTCATCGGCGCCCGGAGCCCTGCCGGGCTGCGTAGAATAGCAGCGTTGGCCGATGGGGGGCCGCCATGGTGGGCGAGCCTGAGAGGGGAGTAACGGCGACTTATGAAGATCGTGCGCTACCAGGACGCGACATCAAGCGAGGCTCGGTACGGCGTCCTGGAAGATCAAACGGTCTATGCGGCAGATGGGGATGTGTTCTCCGGTCTGACGAGGCGAGATGCAGTCGGGTCACTTGACGAAATGACCCTCCTCACGCCGATCCAGCCGGGCAAGATCGTTTGCGTCGGGCTCAATTACGCGGCCCACGTCACCGAGAACGACCCGACTCGAACTGTGCCCGACGAACCTGTCCTGTTCATGAAGCCTCCCTCCGCGCTGATTGCCCACGGGGAGCCAATAGCCATCGCGAACCCCGGGAACCGGACGGACCACGAGGCCGAGCTGGTGATCGTCATCGGCAGGGAAGCGCGTCATGTCACCGAGGCCGATGCTGCGAGCTACGTCCTCGGCTACACCGCCGGCAACGACGTGTCCGATCGTGTCCTGCAGCAGAAGGACGGCCAGTGGGTACGGGCGAAGGGGTACGATACCTACTGCCCCCTTGGCCCCTGCATCGTGACAGATCTGGACGTGACCGACGCCCGCGTTGAGTCCCGGCTCAACGGCGAGGTCAAGCAGTCCCAGACGACGGCGAGCATGATCTTCAATCCCCACTTCCTGATCAGCTACATCAGCCGGGTCATGACCCTGCTCCCGGGCGACGTGATTATGACCGGCACCCCAGAAGGGGTCGGCCCGATGCAGCCGGGTGACACCATTGAGGTGGAGGTCGGCGGCGTGGGCGTCCTGCGGAACCCCGTCACCGCCCGGTAGTTCTGGTCCTCGCTAGGCCAGGACCCACAGGGAGAGGCGCCAGCACTCCGCCCCCTGTGGGTCCGCCGATCTCGCGGTGAATCGTCCCTGCCAACCCGTTCCGCACAGTGAGGACTGACGACCGGCGGCTAGATGGTCTGATTGCAGCCGAGAAAGCCATTCTCGTAGCCGTTGAGGAAGGACTGGACCCGCTGGTCAGCGGTGCCGTGCGCTTGGGGGTCGTACTCGTCCGTGCCGGGGGGATCGCCGAGGTACTGGACGGTGAAGTTGAGGACCTCATCGACGTCGTCCGTTTCCAGGAGACCGCGGGTGTCGGCGTCCAGTGTCCACGCCCCGGTCAAGCAGTCCGCCATGAGCTCCAATTCGATGCTGTAGAGCTCGTTCCACTCCTCCGGCGTATCCTGGACCCGCTCGATCCCGACTCCGGTCTGGACGTGGTGCGCCCACTCGTGGGCAATCACGAACGCCACGGCGAAGTCTGCTTGCTGCTCCAGTTGTCCGAGGAACGGCGCGTCCAAATAGACGGTCTTGTCTGGCGGGCAGTAGAAGGCCCAGAAGCCAGACTCCGTCGCTCCGCAGGCAGTCCCTACCTGCTCTCCCTCCCGGATCAACACCAGGCCTGGGCTCTCGTACCGGAACTCGGTGTATCCGAAGGACTCCCGGTAAAAGGCGTCAAGATCCTTCGTGACGTCCAGGAGGATGTTGCCTTCGGTGATGGGTGTCGTCCGTTGGCCGAACGTGGCAATCGCGGCATCGACCTGCTCACGGCTGCTGCCGAAGAACCAGCGGAACTCACCAGCCTGGCCCGTCCGGACCAGGTACATCTCGTCCTCAAGGATCCGCTGCTGCCCATTCTCCAGATACGGCTGCTGGAACTTGACCTGGGCTGCGCTCGGGTAGGTCTGGCCGGTCACTCCCCAGGTCCATTGCCCGATGGCCACGCCGGTCACCGTGGCCCGACCGGCCTGCGTCTCCGCGTAGATCTGCTCAAAGGTGCCGACGGCCGCGGCCCGAGGAATGACCGCATGGGCGTCCGGGTGGATGCGGTCGTACATCGCGTTGAACTTGCGGTCGGCAGCCAGTCGGAAAATCTCTTCGGCGGTGAACCGAGCTTCACGGGCATCGCGCTGCTCGTCCTGAGCGTAAGCCGCCTGGGGCGCGGTCGCGACGCCAGAGAGCGCGAGCAGGAGAACAAGGATCACGGCGGGTGGACGCGGCATACGTAGCTGCCTCTCAAGGGTGAGCAATCAGAGAGCGTCGACACCTCGTTGGTTTGAGCCCCAGTGGCGCGATGGTCCTTAAAGCTCCTGCCAGACGACACCCGTGCCCTGATCCAGCTGGACTGCCAGATCGGCTGGGTCGGTGACGGGCGGCAGGCAGGCGTACCGCTCGCAGACGTAGGCCGTGGCGACACCTCCCCGCGCCGGCCGCTCGGCCAGGAACGGCAGGAGATCGCTGATGGCTGGGTCGGCAGGATCGGCGAATCCCAGGATTGCGTTCGGCTCGTAGCGACAGTAGACCTCAGCAGCAAGGGCTTCCACGCCCGGATCCCCGCGATCTCCCGCGATGGCGACCTCCTTGGGGGTCCCCAGAGCAAACTCAAGAGCGGAGAGAAAGCGTCCAAACGCCGTGGGGTGGTCGGCCATCGGTCGGGCCAGGGCGCGCAGGATACCGGTGGCTCGCCGCTGGTAGGCCTCGTTGCCGGTCATGGCAGCCAGTCGGAGCAGCACATCCGCCGCGACGGAGTTGCCGGATGGCGTAGCACCGTCCTGGAGGTCGCGGGGGCGGGCGACTAACGTTTCGTGACTGGCACCCGTGTCGAAGAGAAGATCGCCCCCTTCGTCCCCAAACTCCGCAAGCATTGTCTCTGTGAGACTAAGGACCTCCTCGATCCACCTACGCTCAAAGGTGACCTGGTAGAGCGCGATGAGGCCGTCGATCAGAAAGGCGTAGTCCTCCAGGTAGCCGTTGAGCTTGGAACGACCCTCCTTGTGCGTCCGGAGCAGGCGTCCGTCGGCACGAAGGTGGTCGAGCAGGAAGGTAGCGTTGCGGACGGCGATCTCGCGGAAGTCGGGGCGGTCTAGGACCCGGGCCCCCTCAGCGAAGGCTCGCAGCATTAATCCGTTCCAGCTGGTCAGGATCTTTTCGTCGCGGCCCGGGTGAATCCGCTCTTCCCGAGCCGCATAGAGTTTGGGGCGCGCCGCCTCGATTGTTGCGACCAGTTGCTCGACCGGCACCCCGACCTGGGCGGCGACCTCCTCCGCCGGGCGCGGGACGTTGAGGATGTTCTTGCCCTCGAAGTTGCCGGCCGGCGTGACACCGTAGTAGGCGCCGACGAGCGTGGCGTCCTCTGGGCCGAGGACCGCTTCGATCTCCTCGGGCGACCAGACGTAGAATTTGCCCTCCTCCCCCTCGCTGTCGGCATCCTGAGTGGAATAGAACCCTCCCGTAGGGCTCGTCATCTCGCGGGCCACGTACTCCAACGTCTCCGTCGCGACCTGCCGGAACAGGTCGATCCTAAGCGCACGGTAGCCGTCCAGGTAGACGCGGGCGAGTTGGGCGTTGTCGTAGAGCATCTTCTCGAAGTGGGGCACCAGCCAGACCGCGTCAACGGCGTAGCGGGCGAAGCCGCCGCCGACGTGGTCATACATCCCCCCAGTAGCCATCTTCGTCAGGGTGAGGCTCGCCATGGCGGCCGCGCGCTGATCGCCAGTGCGGTGGTACTCGCGGAGCAGAAACTCCAGGTTTGCCGGCTGGGGGAACTTGGGCGCCCCGCCGAAGCCGCCGTTCTGGGCGTCGAAGCTCTTGGCCAGCCCCTTGAGGGCGGTCTCCAGGATCGCCGGGTTGAGGTCTCCAGGCGTCGGAGCAGCCCGTGTGGATTCATGAAGGTATGAGCGGAGCTGCTCGGCGTTGTCTTCCACGCCATCACGCCGCTCCCGGTACGCTTCGGCAACGCTCTCCAGCACCTTCGTGAAGGAGGGCATGCCCATCCGGTCCTCGGGAGGCCAGTAGGTGCCGCCATAGAAGGGGACGCCATCCGGGGTGAGGAAGGCATTGAGCGGCCATCCACCGTGGCCAGTCATCGCTTGGACCGCCGACATGTAGATGGAGTCGATATCCGGCCGTTCCTCGCGGTCCACCTTGATGTTGATGAAGTTGCGGTTCATCACCGCCGCGGTCGCGTCATCCTCGAACGATTCGTGCTCCATCACGTGGCACCAGTGGCAGGCGGAGTAGCCGATGCTGACCAGGATCGGCTTGTCCTCAGCCTTGGCTTTTGCCAGCGCCTCAGGACCCCAGGGAAACCAATCGACCGGGTTGTCCTGATGTTGCAGCAGGTAGGGGCTGGTCTCGTTGGCTAAGCGGTTCGGCACAGGAGGCTCGCTTTCTTGGCGTCTCGCGGTCGCGGCGTTCCCGCCGCTCCTTCATCCTTCAATGGTAGCTCGCGTGCAAGGTCGGTGCCGTTGATCATTCCCCTTGCTTCGCTCCTCTGTCCGACAGCCCGGGAGTGGTCACGGCCATGGACCCTGTGCTCTATGCGTCGGTGGCCTCTCGGGAGTCGGGAAGGTCCCTTCCGATGAGCTAGCGGGTCATTCCGCCACTACAATGGCCCTACAGCAAGCGGTGAGGAGACACGATGACCGAACCATGGACAGCGACACGTGCCACCGGCAACGGCACGGACCCGGGTGTACTGGCCGACGCCCGCCTCGCGTTCGTCGGCGCCGGGGTGATGGCGGAGTCGATGATCGCGGGCTTGTTGGCGCGCGGCATGATCGCTCCGGAGCGGATTGTGGCCAGCCACCCGCGAGAGGACCGGCGGCAGAGGCTGCGGGAAAGGTTCGGCATCGAAGCCGTCGAGGCGAACCGGGAGGCGGTGACCCGGGGCGACGTGGTGCTGCTGACGGTCAAACCTCAGGTGCTGGCCGGGGTCATGCGGCAGCTCCACGGCCGTCTTGAGCCGAGGCAGGTGGCGGTCTCAGTGGTCGCCGGCGCCGCGATCGGGACGCTCAGCCGGGGGTTGGGACACGATGCCATCGTGCGGGTGATGCCCAACACACCCGCCCAGATCGGCCAGGGCATGAGCGTCTGGACTTCGACGGCAGACGTGGACGAGACGCAGCGGTCCCGGGTGAAAGCCGCCCTCGGCGCGCTCGGCGAGGAGTTGTGGGTCGAGGAGGAGAAGTACGTCGACATGGCAACGGCCCTCTCCGGTACCGGCCCCACCTACGTCTTCCTGATGATGGAAGCCTTGATCGACGCAGGTGTCCACATGGGATTTCCGCGCCGGATCGCGGAGCAGATCGTCCTCCAGACGGTCGCCGGCTCCGTCGCCTTCGCCCGCGACTCAGGCAAGCACATGGCCGAGCTGCGGAACATGGTGACATCACCCGGCGGCACCTCGGCTGAGGCGATTTACCAAATGGAGAAGGGCGGGCTGCGCACCGTCCTCTCCCGCGCCGTCTATGCCGCGTACCAGCGCACTACCAGCCTCGGGCAGGAGGAGACGGCGAAGGAGCGGGGGTAGGGCAGCGCTCACGCGTTACGCTGCCTGCGCAGCCGGCTGAGCCGTCGCAGTCCCATCGGTGTGAGCAAAGAGGGTTTGCTGGGAGAGCAGGTGGAGGGTGAGCGCGTCGGCGCCCCCGTCGTCACCAACGCGCGTCGCCACATCAACCCGGAACGACGCGATGTCGAGGGGACCAGCTGCCAATCGATCCATCAGCTCGTCGAGCATTGTCACCCGGCACAGTCCAAAGCCGGGAACGAAGGCGGCCTCTCCTTCAACCGTAAGTGGCTGAACGCGCTCCGGCAAATCGTCTCCTTGTCCCAGCATTTCGCCCAGGCGCCGGGTCGAGACCCAGCCACTGGCAGCCAATTCATCTGACACAACCCGGAGTGACGTTTGGCTCGAATCGAGCCCTGCCGCGACCTGCTCCACGAGGTCAAGGAGTGCCGGCGCACTGGCGAGCGGCAGTGCCGGGACGTCCACCACGCCGTCCGAAACGCCTAGCGCGACCACCGGCCGTGCATGCTGGGCACGTTCCAGTGCGGCCAACGCCGACGCCTTCCCCGCTCCGCCCGGAACGGGCACGACGGCGACAGACGTCTGGGCCCGGCTGAAGATCAACTCCGGGAGCACCAGCGCACCATCAACGACGATTGGCTCCATCGGCCGCCGCACCGTCCAGCCGTTGAACGCGTTCCCTCCCTTGCGGCGCATCGCCGCAATCTCCTCAATCAGCACGGCCGCCCGCAGCACGCCGTCGCAATTCGCGATCGCCCGGAGCTTCGGACGGAGCGGGGTGATGACCTTGGCATCCAGGATGAACGCGAACGTCTGCTCACCGAGGTGGATCATTGCTTGTCCGGCGGGAGCGTGAGGAGAGAGCGCGATGAGCTGGGCAGCACACCGGGCCAGCCGGCCGCCGAAACGGGTCCAAGACCCAAGCGCGTTCCGCCGCCCGGCGAGGCGCACCGTCTCTGCTCCCGTCCAGCGATATGCGACGTCGTGCCGGGCGCAGACGGTCTCCACCGTCGACGCGTCAGCCCCCGGCAATTCGAGACTGATCTCCGAGGCGTGGCGAAGCACGGAAAGACCTAGCATGACGTTGTAGCGAGCAACAATATCTTCAGATCGGGGCCGCGGTCCGACGCGGACGAGTCGCGCATTCCGCTCTGCGTCGAGGTGGAGCAACTGTTCAAGATCCCACGCTGTGATCCCAAGGGGAGCTGCCACATCAGCGAGAAAGGAATGGCGCACGGCATCGTCGACGAACCCGCCCCGCTCGGCGTTCGCGGCGAGGTAGACGTGAGCGCGGATGTCGGCCGGGGTCAGGAGATCCCAAGCGGCGAGGGACGTAGCAGCTTCGTCACCGACAACTTCCACAATCTCCGGCATCCGGTACCGGTAGCTATCGGCGAGGCAGGTGAGAATGCAGCGAGCGATCTTCGGATCCCCGAACAGTTCCAAGACGATGTCGGACGAGAGATCCCCGCGTGTGCGCCCGACCATCCCATCCAGGTAGCCGATCGCCAGATCAACCTTCGGAAGGAGGGCGCGGTCCCGGATGAAGCGCGGGTAGAGGCGACGTGGACCGCCGTCTTCGCCCTTGCGCGTTGTCTTAGGAATGTCTTGCCGTCGGAACGCCATTGCGACCCCCCGCTGCCTCTTGCTGCTGCGCCCCAAGTGGGCAGAGCCTCTCTCCGTGGACCGGCCGGCGAACCCTAGGCGACCTCCGACGCTGCCAGGCGAGCCTCGCTGACCCGACGCTCCTTGCGTTGTGGGTCGATCTCCTCCTTGGGCCGTCGCTTGCGTGCGCTCCGGCCTTCGGTCGTGCGCCGGGTAACCAGCTCGTAGAGCAGAGCTTCGCGCGCTTTCGGCCGGAGGACGCGGCCGAGGCGCTGGATGTACTCCCGGGTCGCCGAGGACCCACTGACGACAATGGCCACGTTGGCATCCGGCACGTCGACGCCCTCGTTGAGCACGCGGCCTGTCACGAGCTTGCCGTACGCCCCGGACCGGAACCGCTCCAGAATCTGCCGTCGCTCAGCGAGCGCCGTGCGGTAGGTGATGGCCGGCAACAACAGCCGCTCGCTCAGGATGTCGACCATCGCGTTGTACTCAGAAAAGACGATCACCTTGTCATCGCGGTGTTTGGCAAGGAGATCGACAACCTTTGCGATCTTTGCCTCTGCATTGAGCGCGATCATCCGCGCCTGGTGATGCGCCCGCAGGGCCGAGCGCGCGGCCGGGTCGTACCCCGACCGGGGGATCAACTCGACGAACATCCCCTCCGGCCGGCCCAGGCTTCCCCGACGGGAGGCCAGATACCACTTGTACTCCGCCATCAATTGGTCATACCGAAGTTGCTCGTCCGCCGAGAGGTCCACGAACAGGCGTTTCTCGGTGTACGAGGCGATGTGGCGGTCCCGAGCAAGCTCTGCCGCGGTCCGCCGAAAGACGACCGGACCGATGAGGTAGTCCAGCGCCTGATGGCCGTCGTCTGAGCGCGACGCCCGCGCGCTCAGACCCAGCCGGAATGGCGCGTTGACCTTGCTCGCGATCACCCGGTAGCCGCGCGCCGGGAGGTGATGCACCTCGTCGACAATCAAGAGACCGAAGCCGTCCAGCCTTCGGTGGGGCATCGCGGCGGAATCGAAGGTGATCACAGTCAGGTCACGAAGTGTCCGCTTACCACCGCCGACGATGCCGATCTCCTCAAGCGGGTAGCCGAGCCGCTCGGCAAGCGCCGATCGCCACTGATGGAGCAGCTCGATGGTCGGCACGACAACCAATGTTCGCAGCCCCAACCGGGCGGCAGCCATCAAGGCGACCACGGTCTTGCCCGCGCCCGTGGGCAAGACGATGAGGCCCCGACCTTCGTGCCGCAGCCAGGCCCCGACGGCCTCGTCCTGATAGGGCCGGGGCGTGAGCTCGAACCTGGGGGCGCGACCGAGACCGTAGGCCGCCCTGATGCCTTCGGTCACGCCATCAATGCTCTGCTCCGTTCCAGCGCTTTGACTGGGGACGAGCGCATCACCACCGTCGTCTCCAGCAGCCTCATCCGAATCCGGCGCCAGAGCCCCGAAGATCTCCTCTGGATCCTCAAGTTCGTCGTCACGCGCGATAGCGTCCGAATTTGGATGAGTCGTGGAGCCGGACGGAACGCGACGACGTCCTCCCCCAGCCTGATAGCCGCCGAACGGCCGGGCCACCTAGGCCGCCTCGGGGAGGGAGAGCTGGCCAGCGGTAGGCCGAAGGAGTGAGAGTTCCGGCAGTTCCTCCTCCGACGGCACGGGAGCAAAGCTCTTGACGCGGCCGGCAAGGGCCGCCTCCGCCGCGTGTAGCAGCCGGCGCTCCCGCTTCTTCCCAAAGCCGAAGAGGGTGCGGATCTTACCCGCCTGAGCTGCTGCGTAAACGTCGGCAGCCGTTGCGAGCCCCAATTCCTCGTTGAGCCGCTGCGCCGTCTTCGGGCCGACCCCCTCGATCTGCATCAAGCGGACGACATCCGACGGGAGGTCCGTGCACAGCTCAACGTAAAACCCCATCCGGCCTGTGGAAAGAAGCTCACCAAGCTTGCGGCGGAGGCGAGGACCGAGACCAGGCAGATCCAGCTCCCCGGCCTCTGTGAGGCGAATCTTGGCGTCCTCGCGGCTACGAAGGAGCAACCGCGCTGCGCGCCGGTAGGCGCGGACGCGGTACGGGTTGTCCTCGGCCAGTTCGAGGATGGTGGCAACGTTGAAAAGGATATCGGCGGCGTCTCGATTGGTAACGTGGCTCATGCGGGGCTCCTCACCGCGACGGGTACGGGCCGTCGCGATCCTGAACAGGTGTTCTAATTCTAGCCGAGAAGTGCCTGTCGGTCAAGGTATACCGCGCGGCGGAGAGGCAGCACCGACGCTGTTATTGGGTCAGTTATCAATGGCGGCACACGGGTTGCTTGGATTAGTTTGAGCCCGGTTACAATGCTAAAGACGAACGACGTAGAGTCCGATGCCCGGCTCCATCGCCACCTGGTCGCGAACGCCGGTGAGGTTGAGGCCGTCTGCCGGAGAACATTGAGAAAGGGAAGTCCCGTAGCGCTCCCGCCCCGCCCAGTACCATCAACGAGCCTTGCCTCGCCGGTCCAACCACCGGTGTCTCGCGTTACGCGCTCGCGAGGACCTTGGCGGGTCCGGCGTCGCGTTGCGCTTCTCGTGATGGTCGCCGTCCTCGTTCCACTCTTTGCGCTCGGGCTGCACGGCTGGCGGGTGATCGAGGCGATCGGTGATGTTCAGCGGTCCGCCGTGGTGCCGCTCCCGAGCCGCGTGCCGCGTGAGACAGCGCGGATGGGGAACGGGCTCACGCCGATCCCTGAGGAGAGCGACGTCGCGTCCCGTGGGGAAAATCCGGAGCAGTCTGTTGGGGGTGCCAGGACGAGCGGGCGGCAAGTGCCCCTATCCGGGACACTGGAAGATGCCCCGGACCAGAGGGTAGCCGCCCAGACGTCGATGCCCACACCCACGGTCGAGGTTAGCGCCGCTGCCGCAGTGCCGACGGCCGGTACCGAGTCTGACGCCAATCCTCCGTCGTCGATGGATGTTCTCCGCGAGGTGGTTCAGGCTGGGACGGACCGAGGTGATCCGGGGCGCGACGAAGCCTGGGGCGGACGCACGGGGTTGAACATCCTGGTCCTTGGCATCGACCGGCGGGCAGGAGGAGGTGACCAGAACGCGGACGTCATCATCCTTGCCCGGGTCGACCTGGTGACCAAACGCGTTTCTGGAGTCAGCATCCCGCGAGATCTGTTGGTCGAGATTCCGGGTTACGGACAGGACAAGATCAACAGCGCGTACAACCACGGGGTTCGGGCACATCCCGACGATCCTGCGGCCGGCGTGGCACTCATGCGCGACACCGTTGAAAACGCCTTCGGCGTGCCCGTTGATGACTACGTCCTTGTCGACTTCGCTGGCTTCGAAGCAGCCGTCGATGCCGTTGGAGGCATTGACATCACCCTTCCAGAGGCGATCCGTGACGAGACGTATCCGTCGACCGACAACAAGACTGAGGTCGTCGAGTTTCCTGCGGGCCGGCAGCACATGACCGGGGAACAGGCGTTGAAGTACGCCCGAATCCGAAATCCCGACAGCGACGACCAGCGCCGAGAGCGACAGTTTCAGGTCCTGATGGCCTTGTTCGAGAAGGGGCAAGGGATCGGCTCAGTCAGACGTGCCAGCGAGATTATTCTAGCCCTCGGGGACTCAATTCAGACGAGTTTCCCCCTTGAGGAGCAGCTTGTCCTGGCCAGAGTCGCGTTCGTCACCGAGCGAAGCCACATCCATCTCAAGACCATCGAGCAGCCAATGGTTCAGCCTGGCTACACCGAAGATGGCGCCTGGGTCTACGTCGGTGAGCCGGCGGAACTGCGCGCCTTCGTCCAGAAGCAACTTGACCTCCCCGAAGGGAGCTAGTTCGCAACCGGCGACAGTCCTCGCCGCTCGCAGCCAAGCGCGCAACCCTTCCAATTTTGGCAAGCGGAATCAGGCAGAGACTACTCCCGGTCGTCTTGAAACTGCAGCGTCCCGGTCAAGCCGGAGTAGCCGATGGTCGTTTCCGGGAAGATGGCTGTTGCCTCTCCCCGCCACGCCTCGGGGTCGGTGAGCGCTGGGCTGAAGTGGGTCAGCCAGAGCTGGCCTGCTTCTGAGTCCCGGGCAAGAGTCGCCGCCTCGGTGAAGGTCATGTGCCGGTTCTGGCTCGCTTTCGATGCATCCTCTGGGTTGCCGTAGGTGCCTTCGCAGATCAGGAGATCGATACCTCTCAGGAAAGCGGGAAGCGCTGGCACGGGTCGGGTGTCTGTCACGTACCCAAGTGAGACGCCGGACCGCTCCGGCCCCAGGACATCATCGGGCACGGCGGATCCTCCGTCCCAGACCACCGACTCTCCCCGTTGAAGATCCCGCCAGCAACCTTGCGGCACGCCTAACGTCCGGGCTCGTGCGGCGTCAAAGCGCCGGGCCCGGGGGAGATCGACTCGGTAGGAAAGGCAGGGGAGCGCGTGCTCGCCGAGCGCTGTGCTCCCGACCAACCCGCCGGGTAGGGAAAAGCTTTCTCCCCCGTCCACCTCGCGGACCACGAACTCGTACGGCAGATGAGGCGCGATTGTGCGGAGCCCTTCGACGACCCGGGCGGTACCGGGCGGTCCGAATAGCTGAACCGGCTCACTTCGATCCGCATTCGCCAGGCTATGGAGGAGGCCCGGCAGACCGGCGACGTGGTCCGCATGGGTGTGGGAAAGGCAGATCGCGCCGAGCCTGCGGAAACCCCAGCCGAATCGCTTCCAGGGAATCTGAGTGCCCTCGCCGCAGTCAAAGAGCGTCAACTCTCCCTGGCAACGGATCAAGAGGGTGGAAAGCCATCGGTCGGGCAGTGGGAGCATTCCGCCCGTGCCGAGTAAGAGTAGGTCGATCAAGGCCGATTCATCCCTCTGAGGCTTCCTGCCGATGACCGCTCCGATCACCTTGCGCTCGCTAGTATCGCAACGGGCACGCCGCGTGCGACAGCAGGGGCCGAGTGGGATCTGCCGGGAGGTCGAACTCGAAGTCCAGCCGGCGGTGGCACGCGCGAGGAGGAACCGTCCGCAATGACGATGTTACGTGACCATGGTCCGCTCGACCGATTCCCGTATCTGGCGGGTCTCGGGATTGCCCCGGACGACGCGGGACGCCTCGACGTTGCCACGGGGGCGGCAGACCACGGCGGCTTCTACGTTGACGCGCACTCTGGGGAGGCACGGTTGTTTGCGGCCGGGGATGCGCTACCGGAAGGGGTCTGGGTCGCCCAGCGGGATATCGATGTTGTTGTTCCCGGTCGTGGCACCGTCGAAGAGCCGCACGGCTTCGGAGAGGGCTGGGGCACGCAGGGCGAGCAATTTGGCGGTGACCGCTCCTACCCTGAGGAGGATGCGGGCGGCACTATCCGCGTACCCCACGATGTCCGAGAGGGGTCCGACCAACCCGGACCTGACGCGTTCGGTAGTGCGCCCGGGACGATTACGACAGCGCAGTCAACCGGCACGGGTACCGGGAATGAAGGAGGATCAGCGTGAGCGACCGTCCACCGGCCGGCCGGACAGATTTGGGGTACGTGCCGTCGGGCGAGGCCCAGGGCCAGGATGCGCAGTTCACCGCGTCCCAGGTAGCCGCGGCATTCGGCGTTGACGCCGAGCGGGTCCATCGGGCGCTGGCCGGCGAGTTCAGCCTGTCACCGGAGGCGTCCGTGGATTCCCGTCAGGCTCAACAGTTGGCCGAGGTGCTGATTGGGGATCTGCCGTTGGACCGGCAGGAAGCGGCTCTCATGCAGCTCGGTGCATTCACGCCCCGACGAGACCAGGAGTGGGGCATGGGAGAGACCCCACCAGGTGAGGAGAGTGACCGCTTCGCCGCCTCTGTGGACGTGCTGGAAGATGAGGTCGCAAGTAAACACGCTTCGAATGACCCCGCCTACCCGACGGGCTAACACCAGTCCCTGATCCCGCCCGAGAACTCCGCGTGGCGCCCTGGCCTCCTTCTGGGCCAGGGCGTCTTCCTGCGGCGGACCGGCGGGGTCCAAACGGCGGCCGCCGCTAACCGCGCCGGGGCGCCCAGGCATCCTTCCACGCAACCCGTGGCCCGGTTAGCCTGGGGATCCTCCATAATGGCGGTCTGCCCGGGGATGAGGCAATTGATGGAGAGCGAAGGAGCGTTGTTGTGTCCGTGACCGTTGAGCAGCCACCCGTTCGCGACCTGGGGCTGGAGGTGGTGCGGCTGCGGGCCGAGACGCCGGGCTGCGCTCATGTGGCCCACTTCAACCATGCCGGCGATTCACTCTCGCCGCGCCCGGTGCTTGA
>JAUJMG010000267.1 GCA_030446955.1 Thermomicrobiales bacterium | reverse complement strand
GAGGGCAACCTGCGCCGTGCCACCCGTTCGTCTTCGTCCGCCACGTCGACGAACTCACGGCGTTCTTCCTGCCGCTGATCGAGCGGTGCCAACGGTTCCGACGGGTCGTGCTTGAATCTGACCCACGGCCAGCATCCCTACGGCTGTGGGGTTAGGCAGTCGGGGTGGCGGCTTCCGCGGAGGCGTCGAGTTCTTGCAGGATCCAATCGCGGACGAGGTCGTGAACCTCTGCGGCGACCTGGTCCAAGTTGTGATTGGCGTCCGGGTAGAGCACCAGGCGTTTGGGGGCATGGGCTCGGGCGTGGACGCGCTCGGAGCTGGCCGGCGGGAGAATCTCGTCGGCCGTGCCGTGGACCAGCAAGATCGGGCATTCGTCCGGAAGCCGGATGACGGCCTCGGCACCGACGCCCTGAGTGGAGAGTGTGACGATGGTGCGAGTCAGCGCCGAGGCCGCACCTGCCTGGATGACGACGGCGCCGCCAAAGGAGTGGCCGGTCAGGGAGATAGCCTCGATCCCCTCCCCCTCCAGGTAGGTGAGACCCGCAAGGACGTCGAGGACGCACTCTCCCAACACCGCAGCCTGGCGGTAGAGGACCTGGAGCGAGGCGATGCCCCCTGCCAGGAATTCCCGGCTGAGCCGGGGGTAGAGATCGCCGGCCGGCGTATGCCAGCCGCCGATAGCGCCGGGGACCCAAAGGGCTGCTCGGGTGGCGTTCAACACCGGGTAGTGGCGGCACTCCACGTCGCCGCGGCTGGTCGCCAGCGTGATTGTCCGGTAACCCCCTGCCCCGACTGATCCAACCTGGACATCGAGAATCTCCATCTCCAAGCGCCCGCCTTCGGGTTGCATGACGATCTTCCTTCTCTCCACCGATAAGGGTGTGGCTGGCGACGACACGTCCATCTTCGGAGTGGCCTCCTGGAGTGCGCTACCCGGACGGCCGCGAAGCACGGCATGAGCCACCGAAGCCCCAAGGCCAGCCGCACCGGCATGTTGGACGAGTCGTCGACGGGTCACCCGCTCGCCTCTCCGACGCGGTGTGGGCGGTCCAATGGGGGAAGCCACGCCGCCGGCCTGAGCGGTGGCGACGCGACGAGCACGAGACTCGGTCATCGGTCGTCTCCTTGTGCTGGCTGGCGGCGGCTCTTGCGACGTGGACCGCCTGACGGCTGAGGAGTTCGGGAGCTCGGAACGGTACGGGCGGCGCGGGACGCATGCCTCGTGTCCGATGCTGCTGCACCCAGGTCTCGTCGGCCCGCCAAGATCCTCCCCCGGTCGTGGCCCACCGAATGCAAGGTTCGCGTCGACGTATGAGGGCCGAGTGGAGCCGCGGGCGGCGGGCCGGAAGTAGAAGAGAGATGCGAAGCTGAGCGACCGAGAGCTACAGGCCGGAGACGAGGGTGCCCCCGGCGTGTTTGGAGATGTAGACGACAGTGGTTTTGGGGAGGCCGGGAGCGATTTCGGCGTCGTGGAACCTAGGGTTGGGCGGAGTCGGCACGGCGGGGGGCGTGGGTGTCACAGACGACGCAGACCTGAGAGACAGCGCGAACGACGTGGACGGGCCGCTCAAGATCAGCCTTCGTCTGCAGCAGGGGATACGAGCGTCACCGCCGGATAGGGCTCGCGCGGCAAGGAACAAGACGCGCGTACGTGGGACTGAACGAGTTGAGTCTGCTGGCGGACGGTCGTCGCGGCGCAACTGAACCGGGTTAGCGAATGACAACGGGCGAGCGGCGTGCACCGGGTTGCTTGCGGCCATCGGCGGGATACGTCCGTGAGGTCGGCGAGCTCAGCACCCGGACAGGCGGGCGGCGACGAACGGTTGACAGGCGGGAGTGGAGAATGGACTAGCGGACGAACGACACCGGCAAGGAGATCGGCTACCCGCGGTGGGAAGGGACGACCCAAGGCGTGGGCTGGGCGATCATGTTCCTGGTCGGCGACTGGGCGAGGGTCGCTGACGAATCGGTCCAGGTCACCTAGACCCGTCTCGAGCATCACCATGAACCAGATGAACCTCGCTCGGCGGCCATGGCGGTGATCAGGAGGTGCGAATGTGACGGCGACCTCCATTCGCTTCTCCTGTCACACCCGTCTACCCATCGCCTGCTTCGACGTCGTCACGATGGTCTTGGAGCTGTCATCCGGGCCGCAACCCAGTGGTTGTCGTGGTCCAGATGGTGAAGACGCGGAGCCGGGTTGAGATGCAACCTGGTGCTCAGGCTTCAGGGGCGCGTAGGATGATGGAGATGTGTGCTGTCGACCTGCCGGCCGCCCCTCGGTACCAGGGTGCCAGCAGGGTCTTGCGAACCTCTCAATCCGCCGTCACACCCGACTCGATGGGGAGCCCTTGGCGGTGCTGCAGTGTTGGTGCGACGGCAAGAAGCCGGGCCTGAGGGGTTCTGCGACGAGGTTGAACCTCGGGTAGCTCAACCACGAAGCCCTGAGATCGGAAGGCGGACATCCTCGTGGTGAAGGCTCCTGGACCGACCCGGCCCGATCACCGCAAGCGGCGGCGCGGCCTCACCGTGATCCTCGTCGACACGTTCCTGATGTGGGGCGGGTTCTTCATGGTGGTCCCGCTCATCTCTGTTCACTACGTCAACGACCTCGGATGGGCGGCAGGATCGATTGGGCTGGTTCTCGCCGTCCGGCAGCTCACGCAACAGGGCCTCGCTTTCGTCGGGGGGATGCTCGCGGACCGGCTCGGCGCCAAGGGGCTGATCTGCGCCGGCTTCTTTGTCCGGGGGTTCGGCTTCGTCGCCATGGCCTGGGCGAACACTTTTCCCCTATTGCTCCTTTCTGCAACGCTGGCGGCGCTCGGCGGGGCGCTGTTTGAGGCGCCAAAGGCCGCCGCGATCCGCGCCCTGACGGACGAGCACGAGCGGTCGCGCTTCTATGCCCTGACTGGCGTCGTGAGCGGTCTGGGACTGACTCTCGGACCGCTGGTTGGGGCGCTGCTGCTGCGGGTCGACTTCGCGGCGGTTGCCTTGGTTGCCGGTTGCTGCTTCTTTATCACCGGGGTGCTGACCCTGATCGGGCTACCGCCGGTGAGCCTTGCGACCGAGCGGGGCTCGCTGACCCACGGCCTTCGCCTTGCCCTCCACGATCGCCCCTTCGCGACCTTCACCGTGATCTTGATGGGTTACTTCTTCATGTGGGCGCAGTTGGTGATTTCCTTCCCTCTGGCCGCGGCTGAGATAGCCGGAACACCGGACGCCGTAAGCTGGGTTTATGGGCTGAACGCCGGGCTGGCCATCGTTCTCCAGTACCCACTGCTTCGCCTCGCGGAGCGGTGGCTCCGTCCACTGCCGATCTTGATCCTCGGGGTCGCGGTCATGGCGTTGGCTCTGGCGGGCGTCGCGCTCACCTCCACGATCGCTGGACTGCTGCTATGCGTGGCAGGGTTCTCGATCGGCTCCCTCTTGGCCTCCCCCAGCCAGCAGACTGTGACCGCCAGTCTCGCTAATCCCGCTGCGCTCGGCTCCTATTTTGGCGTCGGGGCGCTCTCGATCGCCATCGGTGGCGGGCTCGGCAACTACGCCGGCGGTCTCCTCTATGGGGTTGGCGAGCGCCTGGAAGCACCGGCCCTGCCGTGGCTCGTCTTCTCGTCCGTAGGCGCCGCCGCGGCCGTCGGGCTCTGGTTGATGGATCGGCGGCAGGCCGGTCGCCGCGTGGGCCCGGTCGTTGAGCCGGTGTCAGCGCCGCGGCGTTAGGCACACTCGGGTTAGCGCTGGGTCGTCAACGCAAACCCGCTTCGTTTGGAAAACGAGCCCGCGGGACGGCCTTTAACTGGTTAGCGCACTTGGCCGTCAGCGTTTAGGCAGAGTCAAGCGTTCCTGGTCGCTACGGTACGGGAGCGATGGAGGCGTCCCACCCTTCGACCTCCTCCATCGCCATCCGCAGTTCCAGCGTGAGGGCGTCGACATCTGGTAGCGACGCTCGTTGGTGGAGGTGACGGCGAATCACCGTGGGGATGGCTGGCCCTGGAGACGGGTCGAATCCCGAGTGGCGTGTTACGTCCGGCTGGGGTGCGACAACACCCCACAGCTCAAGCCCGCCGCTACTCGTCGCCCGGGCGACGACGGACCGGACATCAGTGTGGGCTCGCCAGGCAAGCACCAGCGCCACCTCTGGCCCGTGTCGCTGCATCGTCAGCTCCACTGGTTCCGGCCACCCACTCGCCACCCGGGCTCCAGCTGCCCGCAGATCACGCTCCTGAGGTGAGGTGCTGCCTGCGCTGCCCTGCGTGGCGTGAGGATCGCGCCTAAGACGACCCATTGGGCTCCGCGCGGTCCCGCTCGGGGCTCCGGTTAGGGCGGCGAACCGATTCGCCATCTGCGGGTTCTTCCAGGCCCAGTAGCCGAGTCCGAGGATCCCAAGGTGACCAATCAGGATGGCGCCGCTCAGGGCAGGGACTCCTCCAAAGTACATCTGATGCCAGTCGCCGTTTAGGCCGGAAACGAGGTCCAAAAGCGGGTAGAAGATCAGCGCGTTGACCGTGGAGAGGATCGCAAACTGGAGGAGAAGTTCGTTGTACGCGGCCCGCAGCGGGGGACGACGGAGGACGACGACAGCGAGTGCCACCGCCGAGAGGATTACGTTTACGAGCGGACCGGCCAGCGCGACCAAGATGCGCTGACCGTCCGTGAACGGCTCGCGGTAGCTGACGAACCCCGCAAAGACGTAGTACCCGAAGTCAATCACCTGACCGCCGAGACTCCAGATCGCGACGGCGTGGCCGAATTCATGGAGCGCCACGGAGATGGGCACGAGAACGAAAAACGCGGCTTGCTGAACGAGTGCTCGGTCGGCCTCGGTAAATCGCAGATCGAAGATCTCCTGGCGGCGGGCCACAATCTGGCCCACAACCCGGACCCCGATGATCGCGTAGAAGAGACTCAGGAGAATGAAGCCGTCGAACCCCATGGACGCTTATTCGTCCCCAGAGAGGCGGGGAGTGGTAGCGGACCGCCGAAGCGGTCGCCCCGGTTGTCTCCCTGAAACTGACGTTGCGCTCGCCTCACTCAGGAGCGGCGTTCCCTGGTCGACCGACTCTCGCCTAGTGCCAATGATGGCGGCTACGAGAAGGGTGACGGCCCCACCGAGCGCGATTGACAAGGGGGCGCCGCCAAGGTGAGCCGAGCCACCGGCGACCACGGAGCCGAATGGTGCCGTGCCGGCAAAGACCGTCATGTAGACGCTCATGACCCGACCTCGAAGGGCGTCCGGCACCGTTGTTTGTACGGTGGTGTTCGCGAGTGCCATCGTCGTGCTGACGGTGAAGCCAATGCCGGCCAGGACCGGGATCGCGACGATCAGCGGCGCGGAGACCGCTCCCACGAGCGCCAAGATCCCTTCCAGCACTCCGAGCGCCACGGCGGTGCCAATCATCAGTCGCCGGCGTGGTTGACGCCCAAAATAGGCCAGACTCAAGGCTCCGACCAGTGATCCAATCCCCATTGAGGACATGAGCAAACCAAACCCGCGGGCGCCGCTCCCTAAGTCCTCCTTCGCGAGAACCGGGATCCAGACGTTGAAGTTCATCCCGAAGGTGGCCACGCATCCCACGAGCACGATCGGTAGCAACACCGCTGGGGTAGTCCGGACGTACCGCAGCCCTTCGCCGAGGCGCTCAAGAGCCCGGCCCTCGCCAGCACGCTCAACCGGTGCGACGCGCATCATCAGCATCGCCGCGACCACGGCTAAGTAACTGGCCGCATTCAGTCCGAAACAGAGCGCAGATCCATACATTGCCAGGAGCAGGCCCGCGATCCCCGGTCCGACCACCCGCCCAGCGTTGAAGAGCGCCGAGTTCAGGGCAACGGCATTCATGAGATCCGCCTTGCTGACCATCTCCGAAACGAACGCTTGCCGTGCCGGCATGTCGAACGCGTTGATCGCGCCGAGCCCAAGCGCCAGCAGGTAGACCTGCCAGAGCTGGACGGCATTCGTGGCAACCAGAACCGCCAGCACGGCAGCGAGGATGCCAGCGAGCAAGGCGGTAAGGGCCAGGAGATTGCGCCTGGGAACACGGTCCGCCACGAC
>JAUJMG010000266.1:1238-6063 GCA_030446955.1 Thermomicrobiales bacterium | reverse complement strand
TTGGGACCCATCTGTCCGAGTGGGAGACGACGTAGATGTCGTTCCTGACCACAGGCAAAACAAGGGGCCGGGACGCGCCAGTGGCGCGCCCCGGCCCCCGATGCACCCCTCGGTGCGAACGCCTACCTAAGCTGGTCGAACCGCTTCGACAGCGGCGGCAGTCGTCGAGGAGACCGTGCTCGTGGTTGCGTCGATTACGCCCTCGCAGCGCCAGACCTGGCCCGGCCCCGCAGGAGGACCGAAGCTCGTCGAGTTCGCGACAACGTAGAGGTTGCCGTCTGCGTCGAAGTCGATGCCATGCGGGAACGGGAGGTCTTCGAGGACCGGCTCGGCGTCGCCGTCCGCGCCGATGCGCACCACGCTGCCCGGCGCAGGCTGCTCACCTTCGAAGCCCGAGGTAAGCTGGCTAACGTAGAGTGCGCCATCGGGCCCGAGTGCCACATCAACAGCCCAGGTTAGACCCGTCGCGGCCTCGACGAAGGTTCCGTCGGCCTGGGCGATCAACACCGCTGCGGCTCCCGGCACGTCTCCGCCCAGTGTGGCAACGTAGACGTTGCCATCGGTGCCAACATGGACTCCAGTCGGCACTGACTGCAGTGCCGCCTCGGCCGCTGGTGTTGCGGCGGCATCCGTCGCGGCTCCACCAGGAGCCACCGGGCCCGGGACGACGCCGAGCAGGGCGAACTCCCCGGTCGTCGGGTCAACCTGATAGACGGTGTTGCCGCCCGCGTCGGCGACGTAGAGCAGTCCGTCAGCGCCGAGGTCCATCCCGTAGAGATTCGGGTTGATGTCGGTGCCGTCGGGGTTGTTCGCCTCCTCAAAGGAGCCAAGCTCGGAGAGCAGCGCGACTTCGCCTGTCGCCACGTCGATGCTCACGACCGAGTTCTCGTTCTCCAGTGGATCGATGCCCACTTCCACCGCAGCGCCGCTATTGGCAACCCAGATCACGCCTTCGCCCAGGGCGATGCCGGCCGGCCCCGCCCCAAAGCTGTACGATGGCAGCCCTTCAGCAATGACGGACTGCGCGCCGTCGGGTGTCACCGCCGTCACCTGGCCCGTGTAACCGCGAGTTAGGGGCGGTCCTTCGTCGCCCTCACCCTCAGTGGGGGTCGCTGCCTCCAGCGCCTCGGCCGCCGGCGATCCGACGACCTCTTCGACTTCCTCTTGGGGCGGCGACAGATCCTCGTCGCCACCTATGCCGGCCTCTGTCACGTAGAGCGTGCCGTCGGTGGCGACGGCAACGTAGCGCGGGTTCACCAGTTCGTCGGCAACGACCTCGCAACCCTAGGGCAGATCGGCTTGACCGGCGCCGGGTGTAGCATCCTGAGCGGCGGTGACACCGGTACCGGTAGCGACGCTCGCGCAAATGGCCAGCACCGAGCACAAACGGACGGAACGACGCATACCCCCTCCTTTGCTCTCTTGCCGGAGGCCGCTTAGGACGACGCCCCTAAATGTGACGCAGACAACATCTTCCCCCACGTCCGACTCGAACGCAAGAGGGAGACGGACCATCCCTACTGGTTCATCACGGCGGCAACGGGTGCCAGAGACTGGCGTTCACGTCCGCCGGTTGACACCAACTCGTTCCGCTAGTCGCTGACTCGGTTCCGCGACCGCTGTTAGAGACGGATCACCGATCGGAGGGTTTCGCCGCGCTCCATGGCATGGAAACCCTCCTGCGCCTCGTCAAGGGAGATGATCCGCGTGACGACCGTATCCAGGTCCAGCTTGCCCTGCTGGTACCAGGTGGCCAGCATCGGGAAGTCCCGGGTCGGCAGGCAGTCACCGTACCAGGAGACGCGCAGCGCTCCGCCCAGGTCGAAGAAGCGGCCGAGGGGCAACTCCTTCATCGTCGAGGTCGGCCCGGCCACCCCGATGATGGTGCAGGTCCCGGCGAGGTCCCGACAGAAGATGGCCTGCTCGGTCGTCTCCGGGCGGCCAACCGCCTCAAAGGAGTAGTTGACACCGAAGCCACCAGTCAACTCCTTGATCCGGGCGACTGGGTCGCCCTCGCGGGCATTGACGAGGTGGGTGGCGCCGAAGCCCTTGGCCCAATCCAGCTTCTTGGGGTCAATGTCGACCGCGATGATCGTGGTCGCGCCCGCGAGCTTGGCACCCATGATCACGGAGTCGCCGACCCCGCCGCAGCCAAAGACGGCGACGGAAGAACCAGCTTCGACCTTAGCCGAGTAGAGCGCGGCGCCGACGCCGGTCATCACCCCGCAGCCGATCAGGCTCATCTGCTCCGGCGGGAGGCTCTCGTCCACCGGCACGCACTGCGCGGCATGAACCAGGGTGTGGGTACAGAAGGTGCCAATGCCGAGCACCGGCTGGAGGGTGATCCCGTCCATGGTCCGCATCCGCTTCTCAGCGTTCAGGCTGGCGGCGCAGAGGTGGGGCTTGCCGGCCAGGCAGAAGCGGCACTGGCCGCAGGGGGCCCGCCAGGCGAGGATGACGTAGTCACCTTCCTTAACGTTGGTGACCCCCTCCCCGATCCGCTCGACAATGCCGGCCCCCTCGTGCCCGAGGAGGACGGGGAAGAAGTCGCCGCCGAAGACGCCGTTCTGGACCGAGAGATCGGTGTGGCAGACGCCGCTGGCCAGGATCCGGACCAACGCTTCGCCCGGCCCCGGCGGATCAATGGTGAACTCCTCTACCTGCCCCGGCTTGCCCACCTCCCGCGCGATCACCCCGCGCGCCGTGATCTGCCCTGTCGCGTCCGCCACGCCAATCCTCCCGTCGCTGTTCGTCGAACGAGCCTGCCGAGATGTGCCGATGTCTGTTGCCGGAGGCATGGTCCGGGAGTGGCGACAGGGTGTCAAGCGAGGGGCGGCGCGATTCGGCGGTCGAGGTGGAGGGAGGGGCCCCGGAGGTGGCAGCCTTGGAGGAGCCGTGCGATGGTAGCGGCGGCGCCGTCTGGAGCATGCGGCGCTCGGCAGACCTGTGGGGAGCGGTGTTGGATGAGTGTGGATACCACGAGCACAACCGGCACGAATGACACGGATCGCGCGGCGAGCACGGGGGCCGTCCCGCTGCGCCGCGACGTGCCGCGGGAAGAGACCTGGGATCTGGAGCGGGTCTTCCCGACGACGGAGGCCTGGGAGGAGGCGTACCGGGCGGCTGAGGGTCGGCTGCGGGAACCGGAGCGTTTCCGGGGCCGGCTTGGGGAATCGGCCGCCGTGCTGCTAGCCGGGCTGCGGTTGCGGGACGAGCTGCAGGAGGCGGTCGGCCGCGTCGGCACCTTCGCATTCCTGCGCCGGGCGGAGGACAGCACGAACCCCAACGCCGCCGCACTCGCTGAGCGCGGATCCGGCCTGGCGACCCGGTTTCGGTCGGCCGTCGCGTTCTATGACGCGGAGTTGCTGGCGCTGCCGCCCGAGCGCATCCAGGAATTCCTGGTCGCGGAGCCGGGGCTGGCGCCGTACCGGCACGCGGTGCACCAGCTCCAGCGCGCGCGGGAGCACATCCGCTCGGCCGAGGTGGAGGAGGTGCTGGCCCAGGCGAGCGATCTGGCCGGGGTGCCGCGGACCATCCACGATGTACTGGAGAAGGGCGAGTTGCCCTTTAGCACGATCGAGGACGAGCGGGGCACGCCGGTGCCGCTGGCGCAGAGCAACCTGGATCGCTTCCTTCGCAGCGCGAACCGGCGGGTCCGGCGGGAAGCGTGGGAGCGTTCCGCCGACGCCTACCTCGCGCTGCAGAACACCTTCGCGGCGACGCTTGCCGGCGGGGTCAAGCGGGACGTCTTCTATGCCCGGGCACGCGGCTACGACTCCTGTCTGGAGGCGGCGCTGGACCCGCACGCCATCCCGGCCGGGGTGTTCCACAACCTCCTGGAGACGGTCTGGGCCAACCTGCCGGTCTGGCACCGGTACTTCCGGGTGCGGCGCCGGTTGCTCGGGATCGCGGAGGGAGACCTGCGGGGCTGGGACCTGACGGCGCCGCTGGCGACGAACCCGCCGCACATGCCCTGGACGGAGGGGGTGGAGGTGGTCCTGGAGTCGCTGGCGCCGCTGGGCGAGGCGTACGTGGGGATCGTGCGGCGGGGGTTGGACGAGCGGTGGGTGGATCGGGCGGCCAACGCCGGCAAGGGGGGCGGGGCGTTTAGCTGGGGGTCGTACGGGACGGCGCCGTTCATCAGCATGGTCTACCGGGACGATCTCGGCAGCGTGAGCACGCTGACGCACGAGCTAGGGCACTCCCTCCACTCCTACCACGCCTGGGAGGGTCAGCCGATCACCTATTGGCCCTACTCGATGTTCACGGCCGAGACGGCCTCCAACATGCACCAGGCGCTGCTGGGAACGCATCTGCTAAACCTGAGCCAGGAGCGGGACTGGACGCTGGCGGTGATCGAGGAGCGGATGGGGAACCACCTGCGCTACCTCTTTACGATGCCGATCCTGGCCCGGTTCGAGCTGGACTGCCACGAGAAGGCGGAGCGGGGCGAGGCGCTGACCGCGGCGGGGATGAACGCGACGCTGCTGGAGCTGTACCGCCAGGGCTACGGCGGCGAGGTGGTGCTGGACGAGCCCCGGATGGGGATCACCTGGGCGCGGTTCGGGCACCTGTTCACCGGGTTTTATGTCTTCCAGTACGCCACCGGGATCGCCGCCGCGGCCGCGCTCGCGGCGAAGGTGCGGGAGGATGGGCCATCGGCGGCCGAGCGCTACATCGCCTTTCTACGACAGGGAGGGGCCGGGTATCCCATCGACCTGCTCCGCGAGGCGGGCGTGGACATGACCTCCCCCGCTCCTGTCCAGGCCGCGTTCGACATCCTGAGCGGCTACGTGGACCGCTTGGAGGAACTCGCCGGGTAACG
>JAUJMG010000266.1:0-1138 GCA_030446955.1 Thermomicrobiales bacterium | reverse complement strand
CCTTGGCCGTTGTACGCCGCCGGCTTGTCGGATGGGAAGAACGTGATGGGGCTGACAAAGACCTGCGGCGGCCCGCCCGCTGTCGGCGCGATGATGATGTCCTCAGGCTGCTCCGCGCCGCCCAGGAAGGTGACGGTGTGCGGGCTGATGCTGCCCCGGTAGCTCCATCGCACCGTGTCACCTGCCTTGATCGACAACTCGGCGGGCAGGAAGGCCAGCAGTTCGACGCTCTCCTGGCCTGGGCCAACCGCGACCTCGTGGGTGGTCGCGCCGTCGGCGGCCGCTGGCGTCGCAGCGCCGTACTGAGTCTTGAGCTCCTGGACCGTGCTCATGTACGCCGCGAGCTGCTCGGCGGCCACCTGGTCGACGCCCGCCTGGTCCATGGGCAGATCGGCACCGGCCTCCTGGACGATGACGCGAGCCCGCATGTAGTTGGGGTGAATCGGGCAGAGGTACTCATAGGTGCCCGGGGTGGTGAACTTCAGCACGAAGGGCGGCGTGGACGGATCCAGCGCGACGCCGGAGTTGACGTAGCCGGTGCCGTCGTAGGCCGGTCCGCCGGCCGGGAAGAGAACCGCCGGGTTGAACATCAACTGCGGATAGGCCGCCGCAGAGGCCGGCGGGGTGGCCACCGGTGCCGCGCCCTCGGCGGGAATGAAGACCGGCTGCACCTCACCGCCGGAGAGGAACGAGACGGCGTGGAAGCCCATCATCTCGAAGAAGATGCTGTCACCGGCATTGATCGTGATCTCGCCCGGGAGGAAGGCATTGATCTCCGCCAACTCCTCCATGATCATGGCGCCGGCGAGGACCTTCCAGATCCGGGTGCCATCTGGCTGCTCGCCAAGCTGCGGGGTAGCAACGGGCGGCGGCCCACCCTCTGGGGATCCTTCTTGCAGCCGCGCGTTGTGGCCGCTGTGACCCTTCGGGGAGGCCGCGGAAGCCTTGGTGGCACCCAGCAAGGCCACGGCGGCAGCCGTGAGTCCGAGCTTGCCGGCCAACCCGAGGACATCCCGGCGGCTCATCCGTCCGGCATGGTATCGCGTCATTGCCCGCTGCAGCGCTGCCACCCGCATGTCGAGTTCCATAGTTGATGCATCACTCCTTGATCGGCTGTCGGTCGTTCGAGGCAACCCAT
>JAUJMG010000034.1:12050-18821 GCA_030446955.1 Thermomicrobiales bacterium | reverse complement strand
GCGTGCTGGCCTTCGCCATCCCCGCGGCCGGCTTCATCGTCGGCCTCGGCTGGGGAGTCTACGGCCGGGAGCGACTCCGCCCTTATCTGCTCAGCACCGGCTCCCTCATCGCCTGGGTGCTGCTCAACAGGGAGCCCCTCGATCTCGGCCGGGATCAACTGCCGGCCTTCGCCGGGATGCTGGGCGCCCTCGTGATCGGATTCCTGCTCACACCTCATCGTGCCCGGTGACGCGCCAGCGAGACGTGGCGACTACCGTACATCCGGGCGTGGGAGGTGATGCGTTGGTGCAGGCGCGGCGATGCGGACTAAATACTCGTCCCATCACCAACAGGCGGTTCGTCGGTCCTCGGTAGCGATGGGGTGACGAGGTGGATGCCTTGAGCGTCGGCATCAAGGCGCCTGATCCCTCAATCAAAGGCGTGGCAGCGACAGTAACCAGCGAAGAGACAATGCTGCTCGGAGTGGCCGCCGGCGGCGCATCTGGGGCGCTGGACGAAGGAGAGAGGACCAGGGCAGGAGTCGCGCCAATTGTCGTCCGCTCCGCCATCGTCGAAGATCCGCCGCCCGCTTGACTCCCAATGAATGCGCCGGCCCCCATGGCCGCAAGCAGCGCGACCAGCACAACAGCGGAGGTCGTCTTCTTCGACATAGACACTCCGCGACGCACCGTGCCGAAGCGCGAATGGCGCCGAAGTCTATCATCGGCCGGTCCCACGTCTGGCACGCGCCGCTCAGACCGACTCAGTATCAGTTCTGCCCTCGTTCCCCCGATTGCCCCCGCCGGGGGCGAACCGGCAGCGGCACATCTGAGGCCGATGGGCGACGGATGAGCCGGGTCACGATCCCAAGTGGTCCCACCCGGCCCGGAGAAGCGAGCGGGACAGGCGGCACTACGCCCCCGTCGAGCAGTGCGCGCGGCCCGGGAACGGTGAGGCGTTCCACGCCGGCCTCACCGACGATCTCCGCCAGCCGCTCCAGGCCGTCCGGCACCGCCATGAACCGGTGCTTCGCCGAGTGGGCATCCGTCGCCGCCAAGTGGACCGTTCCGCGCCGAAGCAACGCCTCGGCCGTGCGGCGCGGAGCCTTCCCAAACACCCCAGCCAGGCTGCCGATCGTCACCTGGAGCAGCACCCCCCGCGCCGCCAAATCCACTGCCCGCTCCGGGTCGCGCTGGACGTCGGCGTAGCGCTCCGGGTGTGCAAGCACGGGCGTGTAACCTGCGGTCTGGAGCGCGAAGAAGGTTTCGCTGGCGTGCTGCGGCCACGCCCCGAAGGGCAGGTCCACCAGCACGGCCTTGCTCCCACCAAGCGTTGCCGGCTCGCCCCGCTCCAGGCGATGGGGAAGGTTCGGGGTGAGCGCGGCTTCGAACCCGAGGCGCACCTCCACTCCAAGAGGCGCTGCCAGCTCCCGCGTCAGATCGAATGCCCGATCTACTCGCGCCTGGTATCGGTCATTCAGCGGTCCCGGTAAGTGGGGTGTCGCGACGAGCGTCCGGAACCCAAGATCCCGAGCCCGCTCAAGCATCAGCTTGGTGACCTCGGGCGATGCCGCACCATCGTCGATCCCCGGCAACAGATGGATGTGGAGGTCGATCAACGCTCGCTCTCCGCCGACCCGCCACCGGCCGGCGCCTTGTCCTGGATGGGCAGCCGCGAGAGAAGGGTCACCAGGCCGAGCGCCATGATGACAAGGGCGACGGCCACGCCCAGCTCCAGGATCTCTCCGCCGCCCTCCCACTCCACCGCGGCGCCAAGGAAGGTCACGCCCAGCAGCACGACGATCACCTGGACCAGCTTGCTCTTCAGGTCGTCCAGGCTGCGGATGTGGAGCCAGGGCGGCACCGGCAGGCCCGGATCCACGAACAGGTCGTAGAGCCCGAGCGCCACGATGTAGAGCACCGTCCCGAGCAGGAAGAGGTCGGTCAGTTGGATGAACTGGACCGCCAGGTGCTTGCCCCCGTCCACCGTCGCCTCACCCTGCCCGATCGTGTCCCAAACCACGTTGATCACGGCCAGGGCGCCGTAGACGAGCAGCGTCGCGGCCGACAGGAACGAGCCCAGCGCGGCGACGGCGATGAAGTACCGGCTGCTGGCGAGGATACGGCGGACCATCCTGGGCTCCTCGTGTGCGCGGAGACTGGACAGGGGCACTCACCGGGCACGTCCCGCACCTCGGTCCCTCCCTCGACGGGTGGGCCGTCCCGCCCTAGGCGCACGCCTTCCGCACCGCCTCCACCGCCCGCTCGCATCCCTCCCGCGACACATCCAGGTGGGTCACGGCCCGCAGAAGGGTGGTCGATCCCCTGCCGCCGAAGCGGACGCCATGCTCGGAGATTCGCTGCTCCAGTTCCCCGGCCGTCAGCCCGGCCTCGCCAACGTCGAAGAAGACGATGTTCGTCTCGACCGGTCCCCGCTCCAGCCGCACCCCCGGGATCGTCGCCAGCCCGTCGGCCAGCAGGCGCGCGTTGGCGTGGTCCTCGGCCAGGCGGTCGACGTGGTGGCGGAAGGCGTAGACCCCGCCGGCGGCGATGATCCCCGCCTGCCGCATCGCCCCGCCGAAGAGGTGCTTCAGGAGCCGCGCCTCCTCGATGAACGCCGCGCTCCCGGCCAGGACCGCCCCCACCGGCGCCCCGAGCCCCTTGGAAAGGTCGATCCAGACCGTATCGACGTGGGCCGCGAAGGCCGCCGCCGGGTGCCCGCTGGCCACCACCGCGTTCATCAGCCGCGCGCCGTCCATGTGGACCTTCATCCCGTGCTCGTCGGCCAGCGCCCGCAGCTCGGCCAGCCCCTCCAGCGGCCAGACCTTGCCGCCTCCACCGTTGGTGGTGTTCTCGACCGAGATCAGGCTCGTGCGCGAGGTATGGGGGCTGCCAGGGTGGAGCAGCGGGCGGATCTGCTCGGCCGTGAAGACCCCCCGCGGCCCCTCCACCGGCCGCAGCATCACGCTCGCCAGCCAGGCCGGACCGCCCGCCTCGTACCGGTTCGGGTGGGAGTCCCGGTCCAGAATCACCGCCTCGCCCCGCCGCGCCAGGACCGAGTACGCGATCCCGTTGCACATCGTCCCGGAAGGCAGGAAGAGCGCCGCCTCCTTGCCCGTCAGTTCCGCGACCATCTCCTGCAACTCGTTGACGGTCGGGTCCTCCCGCAGCTGCTCGTCCCCGACCGGCGCCTTGGCCATGAACCGCCGCATCTCCGACGTCGGCCGCGTCGCCGTATCGCTCGAAAGGTCGATCACGCCCCCACGCTCCTCCCGATCATTGCTCCTGCTCCCGGGCAGGGATTGTACCCGTGCGCCAGGAGCATTCTGCTGCCCAGATCTTGCATCTTCCAAGCGTCCCGGAAGGGCCTGGTGAAAGGGCGTCGGCACCGTCTCAGGCGAGATGAGGCCCACCGTTACGCCGCGCACTTCCGGATGTCCTGACTTCCATCTTCCGATTCCCAAGCTTAGTGGGCCGCAAACGGACCGTCCTCCTCCAGCCCCGGGTCTATACTTCCTCAGGTGGGGCAAACAGTGCCAGACGGCACGGGACGGGGGTATCTGGTGGGCGGGGCGTGAGCGGCTACATCCGGCGAATCCGGGGGTTTAGCCGGGACATCAAGCTGTTCCTGCTCTACAACTTGCTCGTCAATGTCGGCTTCGGCGTCTTCCAGCTCATCTTCAACCTCTACCTCTACGGCCTTGCCCTTCGTGAGGATTACATCGGCGCCTTCAACGCCGTTCAGACCCTGGCGATGGCCGCCGCTGCCGTCACCATGGGATCCCTGCTCCACCGGTTCGGCACCTGGCGCTGCATCACCGGTGGGGCCAGCCTGTTCCTGGCTGTCTCCTTCGCGCTCGCCTTCGCCGAGCAGCCCGTCCTGCTCCTGATCCTCGCCGCCTGCAACGGTGTCGGGCTCTCGTTCCTCTTCACCGCCACGATGCCCTTCGTCATCGAGTGGACCAAGCGCGACCAGCGGCCAGACGTGGCGGCCCTCTCTTTCTCCCTGATCTCCCTGGCGACCACTGTCGGCGCTCTCGTCGGCGGCCTCGTCCCCGGGGTGATGGCCGGACTACTCCCCGGCGTCGACCCCGGCAGCGTCGAGGCCTACCGCTGGACCCTGGTGGCCGGAACCTCCGTCGCCGCGTTCGGCCTGATCCCCCTCTTCTCGATGGGACCGGCGCGCCACGGGAAGCCGCGCGAGGACCACGCCGCGGCCCGGGAGGCCGAGGACGAAGCCACCCGCCGCCGAACCCGCCGGGACATGGGCGTCTTCATCCTGATCGGCGGCCTGATGAGCCTGGGCGCGGGGATGGTGATGCCCTTCTACAACGTCTACCTGACCACCCTCGGCGCCAGCGCGCGGGAGGTCGGCTACGTTTACGCCGCGGGCGGCCTGAGCGCGGCGCTGATCGGCCTCGCCGCACCCGCCGTTGCCCGGCAATTCGGGTCGCTCCGCGCGGTGGTGCTGGTGCGCACCTCCATCATCCCGTTCTACCTGCTGCTGATCCTGAGCCCCACCTACGCCCTGGCCGTCGCCGCCCACCTGATTCGCCAGACCAGCATCAGCATGGCCTGGCCGCTGGATTCCACGTTTATCGCCGAGGTGCTGCCGCCCCGCGCCCGGGGCGGCGTCTTCGGGCAGCGTTCCGCCGCCTGGAACCTGGGATTCTCCGGCGCGAGTCTCCTCGGCGGCGCGATCATCGTCCGCTCCGGCTACGACTGGACCTTCGCCAGCCTGATCGCCTTCACCGCCCTCTCGGCCTCCGTCTTCTGGGGCTATTTCGGCCGCCACCCCCTGGTCCGCTCCGGCCAGATCCCCTCGGCCCTGCCCCGCGCCCAGCGCGCGACGGCCCCGGGACGGGTCGCACCGCCCGCCGAAGCCGAGCCCGTCCCCGAGGCCGGCAGCGCCGATTAGCCCGCTCGCCGTGGCCGTTGTCCCAGTTCGGCTCCTGCCTCGGGCAGAGAACCGGCATCGCCGCTCGCCCATGCAGTGACATCCGGTCAACCCGCGATGCAAGCGTAGGCGCGCCATTTCGTCATAGGCTGTAGCTCAGGCCGAAGCTAAGTGCGTCCGTACATTTGGCGGATCGCACCGGTTTGTGTAAATCTTCCACCATGCGAGGTGCCACCCCCGCGCTCACCCGGCGCAGATTCCTGATGACTTCGATCGGCACGGCGGCGGGAGCAACCGCATTTGCCCGCGCCCAGCGCACCGGCTCGGCCCGGAGCGCCCGTGCTGCAACCTTGGAAGCACAGCTGCGGGAGCTGCGGCTCGCCGACAAAGTCGCTCAGCTCTTCATGTTTGAAGCCAGGGGCACCTCCATGACGGCGAGCTACGCGGAGCGCCTCGCTGTGGAACGACCGGGTGGAGTCCTCTTTGTTGCCCCCAACGTTGGGCCTATCGAGGATCTTGCCCCCTTCGTGCAGGCCATCCGGCAATCCAACCCTGCCTTTCCGCCGCTGATCGCGGTGGATCAGGAGGGCGGGCCAGTGACCCGGATCCCCGGAGATCCCAACCCGGGCGCCACGGAGCTGGGCCACGAGGGTGATACGGCAGTCCGCCAGGCGGCCCGGAATCGGTCAGCCTACCTCCGCTCATTCGGGTTCGATATCAACTTTGCCCCAGTCGCCGACGTGGCCTACTCGCCCAACAGCGTGATGGCCGATCGCAGCTTCGGTGACGATCCGGATCTGGTCGCTGAGAAGGTTGCGGCCACCGTCGACGGCGCGAATAGCACCCGTCTGATCAGTGCCGCCAAGCATTTCCCCGGTCACGGGCGCACGCCCCAAGATTCCCACGAGGCCATTCCCGAAGTTGCTGTCTCTCTCGATGAATGGCGCAAGACGGACGCCCTGCCCTTCCGGGCCGCCATCGAGGCCGGGGTCGGCACCGTCATGCTCGGTCACCTGCGCTACGACCGTTGGGACGACCTTCCCACCTCAATGTCGAAGGTCGCGGTGGAGGTGCTGCGGCGCGACCTGGGCTTCGATGGCGTGGTGGTTACAGACGACCTCGGCATGGGTGCCCTGGCGACGTGGGACCCCTTCATGGTGGTGGATCGCGCCCTTGAGGCCGGCGTCGACCTCCTGCTCTACGCCGATCCCCCCGCCCCGCCCCTCGATCTGGTCGATCACGTCCGTGCCCGTATCGAGCGCGGCGAGCTCCCGGAAGCGCGCATCGACGCCAGCCTCCGCCGCCTCGCCCGCCTCCGCGCCCGCGAGTAATCCTCGTTCCATCCGTCCCCGGCCTCAGATGATCCAGTCCCGTCGCGCCGCGAACTCCTCCAAGGCCCGCTCCTGAACCGGGTTCTCCACTGCGCCGGGGCAGACCGTCCGCAGTTCCCGGAGCGCCTCGGTTGGGGTGAGCCCGCTCCGGATGAGGTAAGCAGCCAGAACCGTTCCGGTTCGGCCCTGCCCCACGAGACAGTGGACGGCGATGCGCTGCTCCAGCGACCGATGCCAGTCGATGAAGGCGAGGGCGGCACGCAGTTGCGTGGGAGTCGGGGAGGTCAGGTCGTCGACCGGCAGGTGCAACCCGGCCAGTCCGTGCCGTTCCAGCGCCCCTACGGTCAGCGGCGTTTCGGTTAGCGATAGCACCGCGTCGATGCCCCGCCCCTTCAACCAGCCGAGGTCCTCATCCAACGCCGCCTCGATGGACGAGCCGGCGGTCCCACGGCGCTGCCCCGGGCGTGAGCATCCCGCCAGCGCCCCCTCGATCAGCCAGTAGAACCCGCGCATCGTCTCGCCCTCGCCTGTTCTCAAATCTGTATGCACGATGAGCTTACGGAA
>JAUJMG010000034.1:0-11950 GCA_030446955.1 Thermomicrobiales bacterium | reverse complement strand
GCGATCAAGGCGCAGCTCGACCGCATCACCCACACCTCGACCCTTTTCCTGATCCGATCCCAGATCGAGCTGGCCGAGCGCATCCGGGCCATGACCCCCCCGAAGCTGAACAAGGTGCTCTTCGTCAACAGCGGCACCGAGGCCAACGAGGCCGCCTTTCTGATCACCACCCTCGCCCGCAATTCCAACGAGCTGGTTGCTCTCCGCCACTCCTATCACGGTCGCTCCTTCGCCACCATCAACGCCTCCGGCCAGACCCCCTGGCGCTCCTCTACCCTCTCCCCGCTCCACGTCCACTACGTCGGCAACCCCTACTGCTATCGCTGTCCCTGGGAGAAGACCTACCCGAGTTGCGGTCTGCTCTGTGCCCGCGACGTCGAGAGCGTCATCCGCACCACCACCAGCGGCAACCCGGCCGCCTTCGTCGCCGAGCCGATCCAGGGCGTCGGGGGCTTCATCGTCCCGCCGCCCGAGTACTTCCAGGAGGTCAAGGCGATCCTGGACAAGCACGGCATCCCCTTCGTCTGCGACGAGGTCCAGACCGGCTGGGGCCGCATTGGCGCCGCCGACTTCGGGTTCCAGGCCTTCGGCGTCGAGCCGGACGTGGTCGTCTTTGCCAAGGGCATCGCCAACGGCGTCCCCATCGGCGGCCTGATCGCCACCGACGACCTGGCCTCGTCCATCCGATCCCTGAGCCTCTCCACCTTCGGCGGCAACCCGCTCGCCACCACCGCCGCCCTCGCGAACCTCAACCACATCGTCACCCACAACCTGCGCGAGAATGCGCGCCGGGTCGGTACCTATCTGCGGGAGCGCCTCTGGGATTTGGCCGAGCGCCACCACGTCATCGGCGACGTGCGCGGCATGGGCCTGCTCGTCGCCGTGGAACTGGTCCACGACCGCACGACCAAGGAGCCGGCCCCGGAGATCGCCCTCGCGGTGATGAACGCCGCCAAGGAGCGCGGCCTGATCGTCGGCAAGGGCGGCCTCTACGGCAGCACCCTCCGCCTCTGCCCGCCCCTGATCGTCACCGAGTCCGATGTCGACGCGGCCGTCGAGACCCTGGACGCGGCATTCTCAACCGTCTCACTTGCGTCGTAACCAAGCGCGCACCACGGGAACGCATCGTCCGTTCATGCCCAGGAACCGGTAAACTGGCGACGCGGGGAGCGATCCGAAGCAGCGTTGCCCACCCTCGTTCGCAGCGAGAGGCCAGGGGTGGAAGGCAGGGGGAGCCAGAGGATGCAGGGCGCGGGAACCAATGCGCTGGTCGAGCGGATGATCGGCGCGGCGCGGCTGGACGTGCACACCTACGAGGCGGTCGAGCGGGATCGAAGCGCTACGACAAGTGCGCTCATCGTCGTGGTGCTCGCGGCACTTGCCGGCGGCATTGGAGGCCTGGCCGACGGTATCGATGGACTCATCGTTGGCATCATTGACAGCGTCCTCGGGTGGGCGGTCTTCGCCGGTCTGGTCTACGTCGTCGGAACCCGCCTCCTAGCGACCTCACAGACCTCCTCGAGTTGGGGCGAGATCCTGCGGACCACCGGCTTCGCCTACACGCCCAACCTGCTCCTGCTCTTCGGCTTCATCCCAATCCTTGGCGGCCTCATCGCGATCGTCGCCCTGGTCTGGTTCCTGGCCACCTCGGTTGTCGCCATCCGCCAGGCGCTGGAGATGTCAACGGGTCGTGCAATCGCAACCGCAATCGTTGCCCTCCTCGCCCGGGTTCTCATCGCCTTCATCTTCGCGGCCATTCTCGGCGTAGGATCCGTGTTCACGTAGCGAGAGCTAATGCGCCTGGTAACCCGAGCTGAAGGGTGATCTCCGCGCGACCAGCCGTGCCGATGGGCTAGTACAGGAGCTTCTGTTCATCATGTCTGTCGAACCGCAGCCTGCTCCTGTTTATCTATCCGATTCAGAGGACCTCCATCGCACCCTCGCCGAGCAGCGGGACTACTACCGTGCGCGGGCGGCCGAGTACGACCAGTGGTTCCTCCGGCAAGGCCGCTACGACCACGGCGAGGAAGCCAACGCGAAGTGGCGGGCGGATGTCGAACAGGTCCGCGCCGCCCTCGATGCTGCCCCGCTGACCGGCCAGGTGGTGGAATTCGCCTCCGGCACCGGCCTCTGGACAGAGCTCATCGCCCGTACGGCGGACCAGGTCACGGCCCTCGACGCCGCCCCGGAGACCATCGCCATCGCCCGGGAGCGGCTGGCCCAGGCGGGGCTCCTGGAGAAGGTTGTCTTCGAAGAAGCGGATCTGTTCGCCTGGCGTCCCGAGCGAGAGCATGCGTTCGATGCCGCCTTCATGGGATTCTGGCTCTCCCATGTCCCGGAGGAGCGTCTGGATCCCTTTCTCAGCGCCGTCGCTACCTCGCTCCGGCCGGGGGGCCGCGTCTTCCTCGTCGACAATCGCCGCCAGGCAACATCCTCTTCGCCGGACCAGCCCCTCGCTGCCCCTGGCGAAGCCTTCATGTCGCGCCGCCTCAACGATGGCCGCACCTTTCGCATCGTCAAGGTCTTCCGCGAGCCGGCCGCGTTAGAGGCTGCCTTCGCCCGCCACGGCATCGACCTCCTGGTGGAGGAGACCCCGACCTACTTCCAGTACGCTCACGGCCGCGCAAGGTTGCCCACTCCGTCGTAGGATCTATCCCTGGGCACGGGTCTTTGCACTCCATGGCTTGATGCACCGCGCATGCTTCCTCGCCGTTCTGTCGCAGGCAACGGGTGCGGCCTCCCTAGCAACAGGCGGATGGAAGCGGGGCGCGTCGTGGCATCATGGCGCCCATGAAAGGGATTTCAGTGGTGCCTGGCTCGATCATCCCTACACTCTCGAGCAGCGACCGGGACACGTCCTGCCAATATAGGAAAGGACATTGGCCGTGATGCCGTCTCCCAACGATTCGGCGAGCACCTCACTTCGACCATTCTGGGCCGTGATCCCCGCTGGCGGGGCCGGGACGCGCCTCTGGCCGCTGAGCCGAAAGGCACGGCCCAAGTTCCTGCTGCCGCTCCTGGACCAGCGATCCCTGCTCCAGGTCACGGCGGACCGGCTGCAAGAGCTGGCCGCGCCGGAGCGGACGCTCGTCGTCTGTGGCGGGGCCCACGCGGCGGCTGTCGCCCGCCAACTCCCAGCGCTGCCGGACGAGAACATCCTGGTGGAGCCCTGCCCTCTCGGCTCCGGACCGGCAATCGGGCTCGCCGCGGCGATCATCGCCCGGCACGACCCAGAGGCTGTGATGGGCAGCTTTGCGGCCGACCATGACGTGCGGGATCCAGCCGCCTTCCTCGCTGCGGTGCGGGTAGCGATCGCGGCGGCAGAGCAAGGCTGGCTGGTGACCATCGGCCTCACGCCCTCCCGCCCGGAAACAGGCTACGGCTACATCGAGCGGACCGACGAGGAGGTTGTCCTTTCCGCTGAGGGCACCGCGTTCCGCGCTGCCGGGTTCGTGGAGAAACCTGATCGGGAGCGCGCCGAGGCCTACTTGGCCTCAGGGCGCTTCCTCTGGAATGCGAGCATGTTCGTCTGGCGCACGGCCTCGTTTCTCGCCGAACTGGCTCGCCTGCAGCCAGAGTTGCACGTCGGGGTCACCCGCATCGCCGCAGCCTGGGGCACCCCCGAGCAGGAGACCGTGCTGGCAGAGGTCTGGCCAACGCTTCCACCGAGTACCGTTGATGTTGGCGTCATGGAGCGTGCCGAGCGGATCGCTGTGGTCCCAGCCGAGATGGGGTGGTCGGACGTCGGAGACTGGCACGGCCTCGGTGCCCTCCTCGAGTCCGACCAGCACGGGAACGCCGCGCACGGACCCATCATCCAGGTGGACACGACGGACAGCGTGGTCTGGTCGGATGCGGGACGTCTCGTCGCACTCCTCGGCATGAACAACGCCGTCGTGGTCGACACCCCGGACGCTCTCCTCGTGGCAGACCGATCACGCGCTCAGGAGGTGCGGGCGCTGGTGGATCTCCTCGCTGGAGCCGGCCGCGGGGATCTCACCTGACCCACACGCCCGCCCACGTTCCCGACAACCTCCGCGCGGATTGACGGGTATGCTTGCCGCGCTCGGATTCCACGTCGGCCGTCGGCGAGCCCGAGCAAGGGCCGCAGGTGTCCGCTCTCCACCCGTGGTCCGTCCAAATCGACTCTTCTACGTGCAATGCGACGGATGAGGCATCCGATGACCGAGCCGCTCCCCTCCATCCAGGTGCCAGCACTGGCGTCGTCCTCCCTGGTTGGTCACACGGTCGTCGTAACCGGGGCCGGCGGTCAACTCGGTGGCTTTCTTCGCCCGGTGCTCGGCGCCGCCGGCGCCGGGAGGGTGATCGGGCTGGACGCCCGGGCAGGAGCGGGAGTCGATGGGGTGGTGGACATCACCGAAGCGTCTGCGGTGCGGAGCGCAATCGCCGATGCCGCCCCCTCCGTGGTGATCCATGCCGCCGCCTACACGGATGTCGATGGGTGCGAGCGCGACCCAGCGCTCGCCCAGGCGGTCAACACGGACGGGAGTCGCCACGTTGCCGCGGCGGCGCGGGATAGCGGCAGCTACCTTGTCGCCGTGAGCACGGACTTCGTCTTTAGCGGTGAGGGCGGTGCTCCGTATGGGGAGGACGCCACCCCGGCTCCGCGCTCGGTCTACGGGGCCACCAAGCTAGCGGGTGAGCAGGCGGTCCTTAGCGCGGATGCGGGCTTTGCGGTCGCTCGCACCGCCTGGCTCTACGGTGGGCCGGGCAAGCATTTTCCCCGCACCGTGCTGGCAGTGGTGCGGGATCGCGGCGGCATGGAGGTGGTGGACGACGAGGCAGGAACCCCCACGTTCGCCGGAGACCTAGCGGCCGCGCTTGTCGCACTCGCCGCGGCTCGCGGGGGTGGCATCTTTCACCTCGTCAATGCCGGGCGGGCCACCCGGTTCTCGTTGGCCCGCGCGGTGGCCGAGGAGGCCGGACTCGACCCAGCGCTCGTGCAACCGACGACCACCGCTGCCTTCCTGGCCAAGTACCCCTTGCCGGCCCAGCGGCCGGCCGATAGTACCCTCGCTAACACGCGAGCAGCGGCGCTGGGGATCCACCTCCCCCCGTGGCGCGATGCCGTGGCCGCCTACGTCCCCCAGCTCGCGGCCGAGATGGGCCTCCCTGGCCGAAACGGACCGACGACATGAGCGGCCAAGCTCCCGGCGGCATGGTTATGGCGGGCGCTCAATCCCCGTCACTCCGGGGCGGCTCAGTTGCGGTGGAGCGCCACGGGGTGGCATCGCCTGGGTGGATGAGGCGGGCGGCCGCGGTCCCCAGCGAGCGCAGCCCTCGCTTGAGCCGGTTCATGACGCGATCCTGGGCGGCGACGATCTCGGCGTAGTCCGCCGCCGAGGCCACTGGGCCGACATCGTGGCCCTCCCGCTCTTCCAGTTCGCCGCGGTGGCGCATCACCCACAGGTAGACATCCGCTTCCGTATGGTGCGAGAAGCGGTCCAGCACCCCTCGCTCCCCTGCTACTGTGACGATCGGGCAGTAGATATAGTCGTACCAGTCGGCCGCGGCCTCCGATAGGCTGGCCTGGCGGTGCCAGATCTCCGAGAGCCAGTGGCGGTGCCCCTCGATGTGCTCCAGGATCTCCTCGTAACGACCCAACGCCGTGGGCCGAATATCGTGGTCCGGCCGGGTCTTGTCCAGATCGGTGCGGCGGAGAAACTCCGCGTACTCGGCCTGGAGCAACAATTCGATCGGTTTCATCGAGGCGTAGAGCGGAACGCGAATGTGCCCTTCGATCACCTCAGCGTCGATGAAGGCAGCGCCGCGCTCCCGGGCCACCGAGACACGGTGATTGCCATCCTTGACGAAGTAGATGTCGCCGACTTTGTAGAGCTGGATCGGGGGGAGCGTGACGTCGTCGTAGTAGGCGCGGTCGACGTTCTTCCATCGCCGCGCGGTGTGGCTCTGCCGGGGCAGGAACTCCCGGTCGAAATCTTGGAACCGGTCCATGCTACCGACGATTTGGTCGAGCGGGACAACCTGAACGCCCCGGTAGCTCTCTCGCTCGGGCGAGAGGCGGCGGCGGACTTCGTTGTACGGGATGAGATCGTTCGGACGGCGACCGACCGCCGCCCAAAGATCGTGCAGGAACGCCTTGTGGCGCGCGCGGTCGAAGTCGGCACGGACCTGCTCGTCTACCATCCGGGCCGCCCCGGCTCTAAACCAGGCTGCGGCTCGTGCGCTCGGTCCCAGTCGGAAAGACGCTCTGCGCCGCCAGTGCCGGCCTCCGTTCCGACCTGAGGACCGGCCCTAGCCGCCGCGAGAGCGATACCGTCGGCTCCCTGCTCGATGTCGATTACCTGGTATGGGTAGACGTTGATGACCTGCGTCTGGTCGAAGGTTGCCACAAACGGCTGGGAGCGGTCGTAGATGTGGACGTGGCCGTGGAGGTGGTAGGCAGGCTTGAACCAGGTCAGAAAGCGACGGATCGCCTTGAAGCCCCGATGGGCCGGGTCGGGCGCGTCATTGACGTCGCGTGGCGGGGCGTGGGTGATCAGCACGTCCAGCGCGCGTCCGGTGCGGATCCGATTCCACCAGAGCCGCGGCGCCATCCGCGCGATGATCCAGAGCATCTGAGCCTCGGTGTACTGCTCCGGTTCATCTTCACTGTAGCGAGGGGAGCCGGGTAAGCCGGCCAGGATTAAGCCGCTGGAAGGATCCCGCAGAACCTTGCCGCCGAGATCAATGCAACCCAAAGGAAGATAGCGCTTGCCCCACGCGCCCCGTGTCAGTTCTTCCGCGTGGTTGCCAAGCACGTAGTAGAGCGGCTTGTCCAGCGCGTCGACCAGGAATTCCAGGTAGCGAGCGGGCAAGTCTCCACAGGAGAACACCACCGAGACGTGTGGCATGCGCTGCCGCAGCGTCGCGCTGTGAATCCGCTCGTCGATCTCGTCGGAGACGGCAAGTGCGTGAATCGGCATCTCGTGGCAAAGATAGCGCAAACGGAAACGGGAGGCTGGGAAAGTTCGGGGTCCCAAAGCCCAGGAAGAGCGAGGAGCCACTGCGCGGTCCCGATGTACTGGGAAACGCCGACGGCGGGAATGGCACGTGCCGTTCCCGCCGTCGCTGAAGGCGATCTTGCTGACCAGGAAAAGCGCTTTAGCGCCGTCCCTCCCGGGCGCGAAGGGCAAGTCCACCTGCCGCGAGCATGCCCGCCAGCGCGGCAAAGCCGGCTACCAGCATACCGCTGCCGCCCGCCGAGAGGGCGGTTCCGACACCGGACGCCGGAGTGGTGGTGGTCGTCGCGACCTCGTCATCCCCGCCGCCAACCGCCGTAGCGGTGGTGGTGGTCGCGGCTTCGTCATCCCCACCGCCAACCGCGACAGCGCCACCACCGACGTTGGCGATGTCACCGCAGGCGATGTAGACGCCGAGTTCTTCGCTGGAAAGGAGGACGTTGATCGCGTACGGAGTGTCGCCGGTTAGGTCTTCCAGCGACACGTCGACGGTCGTCTCGCTCAGACCGTCCTCATCGACATCCATCAGTTCGAAGGCAGGGTTCGGATCGAGGTCGTCACAGGTGCCTTCGTAGATGTTGGCTGGGTGACCGCCGACGATAGCGTCGCCAGTGAGTTCCAGCGAAATGTTCGTCTCGTCGCCCTCGGCCGTGAGAACCGCCGTGCCGGTCACCCCTGAGTCATTGAGTTCGTTCAGATCGAACTCCACGCTCTCTTCATCCTGCGCGGCCGCCGGGCCCACGGCTGTGAACGCCAACATCGCCAGCACCACGGCCAGGACGGCGGTGACCCGCCTCACCCCGCACCAAAGCATCCCCGTTCCTTGCATTCCCCGCTCCCTCCTGCTGCCGCGATCCGGCGGATCGTGGCCTACCGTCGCCGGCCCATACCGGCGTCTTGCGCTCTGGCCTCGCCACGTTCCGCGCACCGCGGACCGCCATCCGGCGAAGGCCACCGGTCAGCGTACCCGCCGCGTCGCGGAGGCGCAAGGGAGATCGTGAACCGAACGAGGGAGGAAAGGAGATGCGTTGACCAAAAGGTGGAGCAGGGCGCCCGCGCGTCCTACCCCTCGCCCCGAGCTTTGCGAACCAGGGTTCGGACTTCGGCCGGGCTGAGATTCCCGAGCGGACGCCCAAGGAAGGACTCGATCTCTCGTTTGTTGCTGTAGCCGAGCGGTCGTGCCCAACCCCAGAACGCGGTCCAGGAGTAGTCCTCCAGCTCCGGTTCCTGGTCCGCACCAGGCGTTCCCGTCGCTGACGAGCGGGACTGCCCACGCGTCGCGGTCACGGTCGATCGCCCACCCGCTCCGGCTCCGCTCGGCGCGGCTCCGCGATCCCGGCTGGCGACAAAATCGATGGGAGGCGAACTGCCGCGGCTCCCGGGGGAAGGGCCGATGCGTTCGGTGGGAGCGGCAGTCCCTAAATCCACCCGCTCAGTGGGAGCAGGTTCGATGGGCGCCGCGCTGGACGGCACCGGTGCAGATTGGTCGGGAGCGGCAGAACGCTTCGGTGCGCTGGGAACGGGGGTGGCACGAGACGAGGGGGGTGGAGGAGCCACACCTGCTGATCTTGGCGAAGGGACGGTGCCCCGTGCTGGCGGAGCGGGGGGGGCATCCTCATCGCCCTCGGCAAACTGGGCGCCGTAGCCGAGCGCATTCAACGCCCGGCCAATCGCCTTGGTTTCAGCCTTTTCGATGAAGTCGCCGAAGTCCCCGGCCGTCTCGCTCCCGTAGCCCGTGGCTTTGCCGCCGGAGGGAATGATGACCGTCGCTTTGAAGATCGCCGAGGCATCATCGATGCGGACGTGCTCGGTGATAATCTCCGCGTCCGGATGCTCCCGCCGGAGCCAGAGCAGACGCCACTTGACATCCAGGTACTCCTGCCCGGGGCCACCGCCACGTCCGCGGAGTTGACGCATGTACGGCGTCGGGTCAAAGACAGACCGCCCACCCGGACCGTCCTCCCGCAGGGCGTCCTCCGTCTCCCGGTCCCCCTCATCGCCGTCGTGGTATCGGATGTCGCCGTCGTCGCCGTCGCTCATCGCGCCACCCTTCGTCCTGGTTGGCTCCTGGTTCACCATGCACTGGCATGGCAAATCCTTACCCGGGGAGTATAGCGGAGCGGGTTGGCACTATCTCCGCGTCGTCGCGGTGATCAACACGTCGCCGCAGCGAGTTGGAACGGCTGGCGGAGGCTGGTGCCAGAGGGTAGCATCGGCAGCGAGCGAACGGAGGAACATGCGATGGCGGCGGGCGAAGACCAGGGTGCGCGGCCGGGGGTGGGCAGCGAGATGGTAGAGGGAGGGGCAGAGGCACCGCCGGATTCGGCTGCCGGTGGACTCCCTTCCGGTCAGGCTGCTTCCGCTGGAGACGTGGAGTTGCTGGACATGGTCTGGCCCGAGACCGGGCTGCAGACGACCTCTCGCGTGCCACGCCGGCCGAAGGACGCTCTTTCCGAGGACGACACGATCGCGCTCCAGATCGACTTCGTGACCCTGTCGCTGACGCCGCTGGAGTTTATCCAGCTTGCCTCGTTCCTGCGCATGAGCATCGATGGTTTACTGGAGCAGCACCCGGGTCTCCAGCGCGCCGTCGTCAACGCCTTCGACATCCGGGACTAGCGGCGCGGGTCCGGGAGGCGAGGATTCGTAGGGGCGCTGCTTGCTCCGCCTCTCTCAGAAGCACTGCCTTTCGGATCGTCCAAGCAGCGGGCGAAGCTGGTCCCGCCTTCTCGGCTCCTCGACTCCCCCCCTCGACTCCCTCGACTCCTCGCTCGCCGTTACTGATCGAACCAAGCGCGGCCGGGCTTGAACTTGAGGTACTCGACGAAGAGGCCGTGTTCGCGGGTGATAGCAGCAGTCGCGAAGGGCGGGTCACCCAGCTCCACCGGTGGGCTGTGGATCTCCTTGCCGGCTAGGTGCGGCTCAAGCTCCGCCACTTCGAAGGCAACGTGGGGAGACTCCTGGAACTCCCGGCTCACCGAGCTGTCCGGAGCGAAGCGCAGATACTCCACATGCTGCGGATGCCGGTTTGGGTTCGTCACCCAGCAGCGGTCGCCCGCGTCGTAGGTCTCGTTCGGCTGTGGTTCGGTTGTCGGCAGACCGATATGGTGAAACGTCTTACGCGGTGGATGCGGGTCGGACATTAATTCCCTCGTGCACATCGTACGAACACGGCCGGTGAGCGGCGCGGCGGGCGAAGGATAGATGACTCTCCGCCCAAGGGCCACCCCCTCGTCCGTCCCCAACGCGGGATGTCTCAACGTCACGGTGGCGAGGAGGGCGAGGGCGCGGTGGGCGTAGGCGCTGGAGCCAAACGGCGACGGCGAGGAACTGCACGTCGAGCGACCCGGCTGGTCGGCGATCTGCGACGCCCGAGCCCTATCGAGGTTGACCGGCCAGCCAGGCGCGGAGCGCCGGCTCGTGCTCCTCGTGCAGGTGGCCGAAAGATCCGTCGAGGATCGCGCTGAGCGGCGCACCGTCCAGCCACGGGAAGCGGCCGGGCGTCACCAGATCCTCTTCGGGGACCACCTCGACCGCCGCCCGCATCCGTCGGAACTGCTCGCGCGCCTCGGCGAGGATCTCGGCCGCCGACCGGTCGCGGTTGCGCTCGTAGATCCAGTGGTTGATCGCCTCAACCCCCTCGTCCGTCTCGTCGCTCAGGTCGTCCGGCCAGGAGGGGGGTGGTGGCACCTCGCCGCGAGCGGCCGCCTCCAGCCGGTCGACCGTCCGCTCCCGCCAACCGTTGAGGTGGCCGGCGACGTCCGTGAAGGTCCACTCCCCGGCCGCGCCCGGCCGATCCATGCCTGCATCGCCAACCTCGGAGACGATCGTTTCCCAGGACTCCTGCTCGCACTCGATCCGATCGAGCCAGGCCGCCTTGCCTGTCGTTGCTGCGCTCATCGCTCCTCCTCCCACGCGTCGCGTCCAGCCCCTCACCACAGCCGCCGTACAAGAAGACCCGCCAAGGGCCGCCCGGCAGTATACCGACGGACATGGCTGAAGCCCTCCGCCCATCGGTACCCACGCCCACCGCACCCTCGCCCTATTCGCCACCGTGGCGCTGGCACAACCCTAGGCCTCAACCCGGGAGGGAGCGGCGAGAGTTACGGGGTGATCGGCACCGCGACGCCCTGTTCCACGGCATCGCGCGCGGCGAGGGCGACGAGAAGGGCCAGGCGGGCATCTTCTGGCGTCGCCCGGTCGGCCGACCGACCCGCCGTCAGGCAGTCCACAAAGTAGGCAACCTCGGCGGCGTAGGGGTCGCGCTGCTCGACCTCCAACCGCACCGGGTCGCCGTCGGCCGGGTAGAGCATCAGATCATTGACGCCGCCGCCCATCTCGACGCTGCGCCCGCCGGCGCGGAAGTGGTACTCCACGGCGCCCCGCTCGCAGAGCACCTGCAGCGACGAGCTGAACGGGTAGGACTCCGGCATCATCATCCCGCCGTCGACGAGGGCCGATCCCGCCCCGTAGTCGACCGTCACCTGGGTCTGGTCCCATCCGCCGGAGCGCTGGTTGCGGTGACCATACGCGGTCACCGCGCGGGGCGCACCGAAGAGCCAGTTCAGCGCGTCGAAGTCGTGGATCATCATGTCTACGACCGCCCCCCCGGTCAGGTCAGAGCGGGCGAAGAGCGCCGACCAGGCCGGGAAGGGCTGGCGGCGCGTCGCGAGCGCGGAGAGCGGGCGCCCCAGCTCCCCCCCGCCCATCAGCCGCTGCAGCTCGACATACTCCGGCCAGAACCGGAGCACGTGGGCCACCATCACGGTCCGATCGGACGCGGCGGCGAGGCCGACCAGCGCGTCCGCGTCCGCGAGCGTGAGCGCAATCGGCTTCTCCAGCAGGACGTGCTTGCCGGCAGCCAGGGCCGCCTCGGTGGCCGGGCGGTGCTCCGGCGTCGGGAGGCAGACGCTGACCGCGTCGATGGACCCGTCGCCAAGCAGCCGGTCGAGATCGTCCGTCCAGAC
>JAUJMG010000265.1:1266-6104 GCA_030446955.1 Thermomicrobiales bacterium | reverse complement strand
CGGTCAGGCCGACACCAGGGGCGCATGGGAAGGCGAAGGGCAAGTGCCCCGTGGCGGGTTCGCTTTCTGGCAAAGAGATGGACCAACACGTGCGCAGCCGGATGTCCTACCTACACACGCTAAATGAGGCCGCGTCGAATGGCCTCGGCCACGGCGTGGGCCCGGTCGACCGCGCCGAGCTTGCCAAAGATGAGCTGGAGCCGCTTCTTGATGGCGATCTCACTGCGCCCCATGGCCGCGCCGATCTCGCGATTGGTGGCGCCCTCGCTGGCCCGGCGGAGAATCTCCCGGTCATCGTCGGAGAGATCGGCTTTGGCACGAGTCCGTTCCCGCGCCAAGCCGCCAAAGTCGGACAGCACTCCATCCAGCAGCTCTGGACTGAGCTGGCGGCGGCCACGGGCGGCCGCCCGGATCGAGGTGATGAGCTCCTCCGGCGGCGTGCTCTTCAGCAGGTAGCCATCGGCGCCGGCTTCCAGCGCCTGGCGAACGTAGGCCTGGTCGCCGTAGGAGGTCAGGATGATGACGGCGGAACTGCTCTCCTGTTCCCGCAGGCGCCGTGTGGCCTGAACACCACTGGCGCCGGGCATCCGCAGGTCCAGCAGGATCACGTCTGGACGGAGGATGCGGGCTTGCTCAAGGGCGCCGGCCGCATCATGCGCCTCGCCCGTCACCTCGATGTCGCCAGCGGCGGCGAGCAGCTTCCGGAGGCCCTCGATGACCACCGGGTGATCGTCCACCAACAGAACCGAGATCATGCGCCGGCCAACTCAGGCGCCGGTAGCCCGGCAAGAGCCCCGCGGCCGTCCATGGCCTCCGCCGGCCGACTACTTGGAGCGGGGGCAGGTTGGGCATCCAGGGCAAGGTCGGACGCGGAAGGTTGGGTCACCGGCCGCTCGATCACGACGGCAGTGCCCCCACCCGGCTGAGCAACGATCCGGAACGATGCCCCGATGGCGGCCGCGCGCTCCCGCATGCTGAGCAAGCCCAGCGAGGTGGGGCGTATCGCCCGCTCCGGGTCGAAGCCGGTGCCGTTGTCACGGATCGCGACGCGGAGCAGGCGCTCCCCCGTCTCCGGCCGATCAAGCGTCTCCAGCCGAACCACGGCCTCATCCGCGCTAGCGTGGCGGACCACATTGTGGAGGGCTTCCTGAACGATGCGGTAGATCCCGACCCGGGCTTCCGGTGGAAGCGATGGGGGCTCGCCAATGACCTCAAGGCGACAGGTGAGCCCGGTGCGCTGGACACCCTGGACGTAGCGCTCGATGGCGGCAACCACGCCAAGGTCGTCCAAATCGGGTGGGCGCAGGTCGAAGATGACCCCGTGCAACTCCTTTGTCGCGCGCTCCAGGAGATCGCCGACGGCGCCGAGTCCTTCCTCACGGGCAGCAGTCCCCGCGCTGCCGTTGGCCATCTGGAGAGCCCGGGCCTGATAGAGCGCGCCGGTAATGAGGGGGGAGACGGCGTCGTGGATCTCGGCGGCGATGCGGCGGCGCTCGTCTTCCTGGAGACGGACAGTCCGCCGGTGGAGGTCGCGAAGCTCGACCGCTTGGATCTCCCGCTCGGCCCGGGCCGCTTCCAGATCCTGGACCTGGTCAGCCAGGCGGTCCTCCATCTGCCGGAAGGCCGCACTGAGGCTGCGAATTTCGCCGCCGCCGGCCGGCTCAATGCGTTGGGTGAAGTCGCCTCGGGCCAACGCGGCCGCCTGCACCGTCAGCCGGCGCAGCGGACGAGCCGTGACCTCGCCAAGGATCACGGAGAGCAACAAGGTGACTACCACCGCCGCCGCGAGGGCCGCCAATCCGTTCTGGAGAAGACTGCGATTCGGCCCATACGTCGTGGGCGAGGGGTTGCTGACCAGCACGGCCCACTTCGCGCCTGGGAATTCGACCGGAGCGTAGACCGCAAGACGCTCGGCCCCGTCAGTCTCCTCATAAGAGAACTGTCCGGCATCCCCAGCCACGGCCAGTGAGATCGGCTCTGCCAGTCGGGCAGTCAGGCTGTCGCCCTCCCGGTCGGCCGGCCGCGAGGCAATAACCTGACCTTCGGTGACAACCGCGATTGAGGTCTCGCCGCGGGCAAAGGGAAAGAACGTGGACTCCAAGCGCTCCACGGAGAGCAGCGCGCCGACCGCCCCAACGGCCTGCCCGTTGCCCCCGACCGGCTGCCCGTCGGCTCCAGTCGCCTGGGCGCCAATATCCTCCCCGCGAGCTCGGACGGGGACCGCGATGGCGATGACATCACTGGCCTCGCCCTCAGGCACCGTGAGCCGGCCAGAGACGCCCGGCTCTCCAAGCCCAATCGCACGCTCCAACGCCGGCTGGAGGTCGGAGCGCACCGCCTCCGGCCCGACTCCAGCAGTCGCCACGCTTGAGCCAGTCGCATCAACAACGAAGAGCCCGTAGACGCTTGGACGCGCCAGGAGATACTGGGTGAGGATCTGGGTGGATTGGGCAGGATCGAGGGAGCGGATCTCATCGGTGGCGGCAAGAGCTTCGAGGACGTCCTGGTTGTCCTTCAGGGTGCCGGCCAACCCTCGGGCGACCACGTCTCCCACCGCGACCTCGGCGTCGACGAGCTGGTCGCGACTGTGCTCAAGGCTCTGGTCGAGCACGTAGAGAACCACGCCCAGCAGCGGCAACAGGCACGCCAAGGCCGTGGCTACGAAGCGGGTCCGCAGAGACCAGCGTCGCGTCACGATGTCCTGTCGCCAGCCACGACAACCGCGCCGATGAGAGATACGGCGCAGTCCTTGTTCCAAGGAAACTCCATCACCCTCCAATGCTGCCGCATCGCGCTTGCTGCGGCCATATACGAGAGAGCCAAATTAGGTATCCGTTCAGAATCCAATAGTCAACGCATGATCCATTCCACGGCAGCGATGGTGCCACCATCAAGCATCCTACATCAAGCATCCTAACTTAACATGCATGTGCTGCATACAGCCTGCCAGCCCCCGTGCTCGTCGCCCGTTTTGAGAGAGGGACTCGCGGTATCCTCCGACCGGTAGGCAAACGATCGAGAAGGTTGGAGAGGGGGAGCCAGGCGTGAGCGAGCGGGTGGTCGTGATCGGCGGGGGCATCGTTGGGGCGAGCGCAGCCTACCATGTGGCGCGCTCCGGGGCGGCCGTGACCCTGGTGGACCGGGCGGACCTGGGCCAAGCCACCGCGGCCGGCGCCGGAATCATCGCCCCCGGGACGAGCCTGCGGCCCCTGCCCGCGTTCTTCCCCTTCGCCTACGCCGCCGTGGCCGCCTACCCAGCCCTGCTGGACCACCTGTCCGCGGACGGCGCCGGGGAGACCGGCTACCGGACCGTCGGTGCCCTCTTCGTCGCCGCCGATGAGGTGGAGGCGAAGCGCCTATCAGAGGCGGAGGCGCTGTTCACCGAGCGCCGGCGAGCGGGCGCGCCCAACCTGGGGGATGTCGTCCGCTTGGATGAGGCGGCGGCGCGGGCGCTCTTTCCTCCGCTGGCCGCGCCAGGCGGGGCGCTCCACCTGCCGGACGCGGCCCGAGTTGACGGCCGCCTGCTCCGCGACGCCCTTCGCCGTGGCGCCGAGCGGCACGGCGCCACGCTGCTCCGTGGGCACGGCCAGCCGGTGCTGGAGGGCGACCGGGTGACCGGAGTTCGCGTGGACGGACAGATGCTGGCGGCAGACGCGCTCGTGATCGCTGGTGGGGCCTGGTCGGGCGATCTAGGGGAGGCGCTCGGCGTGCGCCTGCCGGTGGCGCCACAGCGGGGCCAGATCCTGCATCTAGACCTGCCCGATGAGGAGACGGCAGACTGGCCGATCGTGGTCGGCTTTGTGGATCACTACCTGCTCACCTTCCCCGGCGGCCGCGTGGTGGCCGGCGCTACCCGGGAGACGGGCTCCGGCTTCGACCCGCGTATCACGGCCGGCGGCGTCCACCAAGCGCTGGGCCAGGCACTCGGCCTCGCCCCGGGACTGGCCGGCGCGACCCTGGCAGAGGTGCGGGTCGGTCTGCGACCGGCCAGCCCGGACGGCCTGCCAATTCTTGGCCGGGCGCCGGGGCTGCACAATGTCTACCTCGCGACCGGCCACGGTCCGAGCGGCCTCCAACTCGGCCCCTTCTCCGGCGCCCTCGCCGCGGGGATGGCCCTCGGCGCCTCGCCTCCGCCAAACCTGGACCTCGCCCCTTTCGCCCCCGAGCGGTTCGCGGCGGGATAAGTGTCGCCATCTGTGCCGGCACCAGTCGGAATAGTCCCTTTGGCCAAGGCGTCGTGAATCGCCGTCTCCGGCGCCCTGGCGGCGGCGGTCGCGCGACAAGCACAGGCTGTCATCGTCACGGACCACACGGAGAACATCCCGATGGAGGGTATGTCGATCCTGGTCCCGTACCTGGAGCAGGTCTCACCGGACGAACCGCCCATCGCGCCCCTACCCCTCTCGTGGCACCGTCGTCCGGCACACATCCTGCGGCTCTCCACGCGCAGCATGGTCCCTCGAAGAGCGTCGAGTTGTGCCGCGTGCCGGGGAGCGATGGGGTGCCATCCAGCGTGATCAAGACGAGATTCATCCGGCAAGGGTGCGTTCTCGCAATCATCGTCGTGCTGGTGCTGGTCGGCCACGATGGGCTGATGGCGGCCGGAGCGCACGATGCCCCCGGGATGCTGCAGCAAACTGAGCTGCGCTCCCCCAACACCCAACATCACGACGCCGGGCATTGGATCGACATGACATCCCGCTCCGACTCGACATGCGCCGTGGTAACTCCTGCCGTGTTCCGCCCTGACAACGTCAATGTCCGAAGCGCTGCAGCGGTGACCGTGATCGGCATCTTCCCGCCAACCAAGACAGCATCTTGGCTGGCCGGTGGCTTCA
>JAUJMG010000265.1:0-1166 GCA_030446955.1 Thermomicrobiales bacterium | reverse complement strand
TCGAATTCGACCAGATGTACATCGACATGATGCTGCCGCACCACGCGAGCATCGTGGCCATGGCCCAGGCCGCCCTGCCCCGGCTGCAGGACGATCGACTGCGCGAGATCGCCCAGACCATCATCGACGTGCAAACGGCGGAGCAAGCGGAACTGCGCGGCTACCGGGAGGAGTTCTACGGCAGCCCCGAGCCGATGCCGATGGACGCCCACATGATGGAGATGATGAGCCAGGCGATGCCGGGCATGGGCTCCATGGCACAGATGGCCGAGCAGATGGACCCGTCCGCCCAGGTGGCGCTCCTCTGCGCGGCCGAGGACCCCGACCTGGCGTTCATTGACCTCGCCGTCCCGCACCACCAGGCGGCCATCGCAGCCTCGCAAGCTGCCCTCGACCAGGCGACGCACCAGGAGATCAAGGACTTCGCGCAGAAGGTCATCGAGGACCAGGAGCGGGAGATCGCGGAACTCTCCGCGATCCGCGAGGAGGTGTACGGCTCCGCGACCCCGGAGTCAGTCGGCGCGTAGGGAAGACATCCCTCCATTGCAACCGGCATGACGGGCTCGGCCGGGGACGGTCGAGCCCGTCCCTGGCCGGCGCTGCGGTCGCATCCGGTAGGCCGATCTCAGGCAGCACGCATGGAGCGCGATTGGTTCGCCGAACGGATCATCCAAGTCAGGCCCGAGCCGAGCCTACGCGCCCCGTGCGGTGGAGGGAACGCAGCTCAAGATGAACGGGGCGTAGCCGTCGCCGTTGCCGGTCCCCGCTCCAGGCAGTATGGTCACGCGGGAACGCCGGGGCCGTTGCGCGTGATCGCGCGGCGCCTGGTTGGGGGCGACAAGGACGACAAGGATCAGAGGAGCGAAGGATGAGCGATTCCACGACCACGTCCGGCATCCCGACCCGGCCGCTGGGCAAGACCGGGACCGAGGTCTCGATCCTCGGCATCGGCGGGGCGCACATCGGCTTTCCGAAGGTCGAGGAGGCCACGGGGATCCGCATCATCCAGCAGGCGATCGACGCCGGCGCGACCTTCATGGACAACGCCTGGGAGTACAACCAGGGCGAGTCTGAGCTGCGGATGGGCAAGGCCCTCAAGCAGGGGGGCTACCGGCAGCGCGCCTTCCTGATGACCAAGGACTGCGCCCACGACCGCAAGGCGCCCA
>JAUJMG010000033.1:8592-18941 GCA_030446955.1 Thermomicrobiales bacterium | reverse complement strand
GCTTGTGTGGGCGGTCCTCAGTGCCCCCCCCGGGTTGTGTTTCCCCGCCCCTTTCTTGCCCTGGCTTGTTTGGCCCCCGCCCCCCACTCTTCCACCCCGGCGGGGGGCCGGGGCCCGGATCCCGACACCCCCCCCCGCCCGCCGTGTTCATGTGGTCAAGACGCGGCAGGTGACACGCGAGAGTCCTGCTTGCAGCGCTGGTCTGGGAGATGAGATGGCGGGGATGCGGCACGCGGCGATCACCGGTTGGGGCATGGCCGTGCCAGACCGCGTCCTTACCAACGCCGACCTCGCGGAGATGGTGGAGACCTCCGACGAGTGGATCGTCAGCCGAACCGGCATCCGCGAGCGTCGCATCGCCGGAGCGCAGGACACAACGACATCGCTTTCCGTCGGGGCCGCCCGCCAAGCGCTGGACCGGGCGGGGCTCACCGCCGATGATATCGACCTCATCATCGTGGGCACCTGTACGCCGGACCAGTTCCTGGTCTCTCAGGCGTGCCTCGTGCAAGCCGAGCTCGGCGGGACAGCCGGTGCCTTTGACCTCGGGGCGGCCTGCTCGGGCTTCGTCTACGCCCTGGCCACCGGATCTCAGTTCGTCCAGACCGGGCTCCACAACCGCGTCCTGGTCATCGGCGTTGACACGCTCACTCGCTTCGTCGACTACACCGATCGGACGACGTGCGTCCTCTTCGGGGATGGTGCCGGAGCAGTGGTCTTAGAAGCCACCGACCAGGAACGGGGCCTGCTCTCTACCGTTCTCGGGGCCGACGGCGCCGGCAACAAGCACCTCTACATCCCCGGCTGGGGTGCGTTCGTGCCCGAATCCGCGGAACTTTTCCCCGAATACCGGCCCTATCTCCAGATGAACGGCAACGAGGTTTTTCGGTTCGCCGTCCGGGTAATGGGCGATGCGGCGGAGGCGGCCGTGGAGCAAGCCGGCCTCTCCTTCGCCGACATCGATATGCTCATCCCACATCAAGCTAACCTGCGGATCATCGACGCCGCGGCCCGTCGCCTCGACCTGCCACGCGACAAGGTGTGGGTCAACGTTGACCGGTACGGGAACACCTCCGCCGCCTCCGTGCCCATCGCGCTCTGCGAGGCGGAGGCAGCAGGAACGCTCTCAGAGGGAGCCAACCTCGTCTTCGTCGCCTTCGGCGGAGGTCTCTCCTGGGCGGCCGGCGTCGTTCGCTGGGGCACGGAGGGCGTCTGCCGCGATCCTGACTGCCGGAGCGACCGTGGCCGATAGGGTGATGGGAGCGCCGCCGTCTCCCGCCCGAACCGCGTGGGTGTTCCCCGGGCAAGGATCTCAATACGTTGGCATGGAGCGGGGTCTGCTTTCAGCGTACCCCACAGCGGCGGGCCTACTCTCAACTGCTGACGAGGCACTGGGCTTCGATCTCAGCCGGGTGATCGCCGCCGGCCCAGATGACGAACTGATCCGCACCGACAACCAGCAGCCGGCCATCGTTGCTGTCAGCGTTGCGCACTTGAGGGGGCTGACGCAGGCAGGCACACTGCCTGCGCCGGACTTTGTCGCCGGTCACAGCCTTGGTGAGTACACCGCCCTTGTCGCCGCGGAGGCGCTCTCCTATCCGGACGCCCTCCGCCTCACGCGTCGGCGGGGCGAGCTGATGCAACAGCACGGTGCCGGCGCAATGGCGGCGCTGATGGGCTTGGATGTCGACGCCGTAGAGGCAATCGCCGCCGAGGCCCTCGTCGAAGTGGCGAACCACAACGCTCCGGGCCAGATCACGGTCTCAGGCCGCCGCGAGGCGGTAGAAGCAGCGATGGTCCTGGCGAAGCAGCGGGGTGCCAAACGGGCAGTTCAACTCCCGGTGAGCGCCGCGTTCCACTCCTCGCTTATGGCACCCGTGGTGGACGGGTTACGCCCGGTCGTCGAGCAAGTGGAGATGCGCCCAGCGCGAGTGCCGTTGGTGACCAACGTGAATGCGATGCCGATCACCCACCCAGACGACCTTCGCCGGGAGCTGCTGGAACAGATTTGCGTCCCGGTGCGCTGGATTGATGTCGTGGAGCGCCTCCGCGCGGAGGGCGTAACCACGTTCTATGAGGTTGGGCCCGGCAAGGTGCTGGCAGGGCTGATCGCTCGCATTGCTCGTGACGCGAGGGTGGTAACGGCTGAGTCGCTGCTCTAGGGCGGTGCGGTCAATGCCGCAAGGGGGGAAACGGGTGGTTGCTGGGTCCAGGGATGGGGCGGATCAAACGTCACCGGTGGCCGTCGTTACCGGCGGCACGCGGGGTATCGGGCTCGCTGTGGCCCGCCGTCTCGCCCATGATGGCTACGACCTCGTCCTGACCTACCGGGGGGATGAAACGGCGGCGGACGAAGCGAGAACGGCTCTGGAGCCACTTGGCCGACGGGTTGAAGTGGTCGCGGCGGATGTCTCAAAGGCGGATGGAGCCGGTGCCTCCATTGAGGCAGCAATGCAGCGGTTAGGGCGGATCGACGCTCTCGTCAATAACGCTGGAATTACCCGTGATACCTTGTTGATGCGCATGAGCGAAGAGGACTGGGATGCCGTCCTGAGCACCAACCTCAAGGGCGCCTTCCTGTGCGCGAAGGCGGCAGTAAGACCAATGCTGCGCCAGCACTCCGGCCGCATCGTGAACCTTACCTCCGTCGTCGGACTCGTCGGCAATGCGGGACAGGCCAACTACGCCGCCGCCAAGGCGGGCCTGGTCGGGTTCACGAAGTCGCTCGCCAAGGAGGTCGGGTCTCGGGGCATCACCGTGAACGCGGTTGCTCCCGGCTTCATCGAGACCCGCCTGACCGACGCCTTGCCTCAAGATCTCAAGGACTCGCTCCTCGCGAACACGCCGCTGGGGCGATTTGGCACGCCGGAAGACGTGGCGAGCGCTGTTGCCTTCCTCCTCTCGCCGGATGCCCGCTTCATCACCGGGCATGTCCTGACGGTAGACGGCGGCCTGTTCATGGCCTGATCGTCCTTCCGGAATCGCGGGACGAAGCGCTGTCATCTACCGTGGGCCAGCGGCTAAGGGCGAGCAGCCCGACAGTGAGGGCTATCCCGTCTTCAAGAACGGCGAACAACGAATCGGGCTGTCCAGTGACTCTGTGAGCCTGAGCGCGGGCCGTGTAGCCCGCCAGCGAACCGGACAGTGCGCCGAGTGCACCCAGCGCACCCCCCAACCAGGCTGAGTTTCCCGCCCCACGCGCCAGCACACCGCCCGCCACCCCCCCGAAACCGAGTCTCCCCGCCAACGGACCCGGCCGGAGCCGGCTGGGCACGACAGGCAGCTTGTCTCCCACCACCTCCCCGACTGCGGACAGCCCTAGCCCGATGACAACCCCACGGCGGCGAAGAAGGTGGAGCGGCGGCGCCAATGAATTGTCGACAGCCGCACGGTGGACCCTGAACGCAAGCAAGGCGAGAGGAATTTGGGAACGCATCCCGGCCGTGACTCCAAGGCCGAAGGCGGCCGCGGCTATGGCAACGGGCCTTGGTGGAACTACAGTGGCCATGGAAGGACCTTTCTTCGCTCTCGACGATGACGCGACTACCCGACTGGTTGGCCTCGGGACCGGTTGAGCCGCCCACGCGACAGGTGACCGACGATCCCTCGCCGATCTCGGGCCATGACCCGAGGCGGCCCGGACATGGGCTACATGCAGCGATCGCTCGGTCCCTTCCGGCTGACGCCGCTCGTCATCCGAGGAGGGGTTCGAGCAGGGGCCGTCCGTCTCCCATCCGCGGAAGCTTCCGGTGCTCTATCCTTCACACGGGTCCGTCAAGGTGAGGATCGCGCTTGGTGGGATGGGGCCGGATGTCCCATCGTGCGGCGCTCTAGGATTCCATGAGCGAGCCGTTATTTCGAAAGGTGCTCATCGCCAACCGCGGTGAAATCGCGCTCCGCATTCTGCGGGCCTGCCGCGACCTCGACGTTCCGGCTGTCGTCGCATACAGCGACGCGGATCGGGACTCACTGGCCGTTCGCCTGGCTGACGAGGCGGTTTGCATTGGCCCCGCGGCAGTCGCCAGGTCTTACAACAACATCCCGGCCATCATCAGTGCCGCCCTGGTGACGGGATGTGACGCGCTTCATCCAGGCTACGGATTCCTCGCCGAGAACGCCTATCTTGCAGAAATTTGCGGTCAGGTGGGGGTGACGTTCATCGGTCCGCGTCCCGAGGTGATCGAGCGGATGGGCAACAAGGCCGAAGCGCGGAGGGTCATGCGCGAGGCTGGCGTGCCCTTGCTTCCCGGCACCGAGGGGGTCCTCCAGAATCTCGGGGAAGCACGACAGGCTGCTCGCCGCATCGGCTTCCCGGTGATCATCAAGGCGACCGCCGGGGGCGGCGGGCGCGGCATGCGGGTCGCGCGGAACGACACCGAACTGACGCGACTCCTGCCACTCGCCCAGGCCGAAGCAGAGACTGCATTTGGCAACGGTGACGTCTACCTCGAGCGATATCTGGAACGACCGCGCCACGTGGAGGTCCAGGTGCTCGCTGATCACCACGGCCACGTCATCGCGCTAGGCGAGCGCGACTGTTCTCTACAGCGACGGCACCAGAAGGTGATCGAGGAAGCGCCGGCGCCCAATCTGCCCCGCAAAGTCCGGGAAGCTCTGTTGCGAACGGCGGTAAAGGGTGCTAAAGCCGCCCACTACACCAGTGCGGGCACACTCGAGTACCTGCTCGACCGCGACGGTCACTTCTACTTCATGGAAATGAACACGCGCATCCAGGTCGAGCATCCTGTCACTGAAGCTGTCACGGGAGTGGATCTCGTTGCCTGGCAGATTCAGGTCGCGGCCGGTCGTCCCCTCACCATTGACCCTCGCTCCCTTGAGCCAGTCGGCCACGCAATCGAGTGCCGAATCACGGCCGAGGACGCTGCCTCTGGCTTCGCCCCCAACGTCGGCACAGTGGAGACCTACGTTCCACCGGGCGGCCCTGGGGTTCGCATGGACTCGCACCTGTACGCTGGCTACGCTGTGCCGCCCCATTACGACTCCCTCCTCGGGAAGGTCGTGGTCTGGGGGAAGAACCGGCCAGAGGCCATCGCGAGGATGGAGCGTGCTCTAACTGAGACCGTCATCACCGGTATCACCCATACGGGAGCGTTCCAGCGCCGCCTGGTGGCCGACGAAGCCTTCAAACGCGGGGACGTCCATACCGGCTTTCTCGACGCCTTCCTTGACCAGCAGGATGGCATGGACAGGGAGGCTGCGCCGCGTTCGGGAACAGATGGCGGTCAAAGGGGTGGAGCAGCGTGACGAGGACCGGCCTGGAGGAGCAACGCCCATCCCATCCCCATGCGAGTGGAGCGGCGACCGAGGTCGGGTCGGGAGCGCAGCCGACCGGCGAGGCGGGCAATGGCGGCATCCGTGGGACGGTCCGAATCGCGCCGGCCGTCCTCATCGAACTGATTGCCCTGGCGGTGCGGGATGTGGACGGCGTGGTCGGTTTTCAGCCACGCCGTCGAGTGGAACGCATCTTGCCTCGGGGAGGACATGGTTCGACGGCAGACGATCGGGCCCCGGTTAGCAGCTTCGAGGGAGGGGGCATCCGGGTCCGCGTCAACGGTGACCGTATCGACGCCGATGTCTCCATCGTCATCGCGCCCGACGTCAACATCCTGGACCTCAGTCGTGACATCCAGCGTCAGGTCGGCATTGCCGTTGGGCGGATGCTCGGGATGACGGTCAATGAGGTCAACGTCTACGTCGCGGGGGCCGCTGCGCCAACCGAACCGGAGAGGTAACAAGAAGCCATGGACGAGGCGAACGTGCCAGAGCCGACGGGTACCGGGTTAGGAGATGCACTCCTCCGGGGAGACGAGCGAGGTGAGGGCACACGCCAAGGACCTGGCGGGCTCGGGGACACCCGTCACCAGAGCCGGATGCTATCGCTCCAAATCCTCTATGAAGTGGATGTCACTGACCACCCGGTGGAAGAGGTGGTCGCACGGACGACAGCGGAGCAGGAGCTGCCTGATCCCGTGTCGAAGCACGTCGGCCGGTTGGTTCGCGGCGTGCTAGCCCACCGGGACAGCATCGACCCCTACATCGCCGCGGCTGCACCTGCGTTTCCCGTCCACCAACTCGCCGCGGTAGACCGCAATGTGCTGCGACAGGCCATCTTCGAGCTTCTTCACGAGCCAGATGTCCCGGTCAAGGCAGCGATTAACGAGGCAGTGGAACTGGCTAAGCATTTCGGCGGCGATAGTTCCGGCCGGTTCGTCAACGGGGTCCTGGGGACCGTGTCGGACCGGATCGGCGCGGAGGGCGGACGCAAGGTGAAGCCTGGCCGGGGCCGATCTCCGGCCAACCGCCGCGGTTCATCCCGTTCTACCTGACGGGCGTATTGACGTGCTGGATGCTCCCGGAATGGTCGTGTATCATCCGTCGCGATGCACGAGCGCAAGTACCGGCGGAGATCGTCGAGTCGATCGCGCTCCGGCGTGCCGGATTACAGGTCGAGGCAGCCGACGAACGGCGGCCGCGTAGGTTGACGGAAGGGGTTCGCGTTGGCGTCGGTGTACGAGCGGGTCCAGAGCATCGTGGCCGAGCGGCTCGGTGTAGACGAGGACAAGGTGACGATGGATGCCGAGTTCATCGGCGACCTCAACGCCGACTCCCTCGATCTCGTTGAAGTCATCATGGCCATGGAGCAGGAATTCGACCTCGAAATTAAGGACGACGACGCCGAAAACATCCGCACCGTCGGCGACGCCGTTCAATTCATCGAAGAGCACAACGCCTAGGCACCGGCTGCACCTGTGCGCCTGGGTCGGAGTTCCACCTTGGGTCCGGCCGGGACAACCGCCGGTACCCCGTCGCCAGCGAGCCGCCTGCTGCGGCGCTCGTAAACCCACGTAGCCGTCGAGGCGAGCGGCTCGATCCAATCCGGTCTTGAGCGGATGACGCGTCGTCCGCACACGGCTGGGCGCGAGCAAGCACCCAATGGAAGGCGGTGGGTCATGGCCCGCGCATTAAGACCACCAAGAATTCCGCTCAAGCCCCCGCGGATCCCCAAGCTCCCGAGGCTGCCGCGGACGGACGAGCCGTACGAGGACGTCTTCGACGAGATGACCCTCCAGGAGCACCTGGAGGAGTTGCGGTCGCGGATCGTCAAGACGTGCATGTCAATCGGTGTCGCCTTTATCGCCGGCGTCGTCCTGGCTGGTCCACTTCTCCGCAACATCAAGGATCAGGCGAATATCGATGAAGGGGCAGGCTTCGACATCCTGAGCCCCACCGAGCCGATCACGACCTACTTCAAGGTCGCGCTCTACATCGCCATTGGCTTCACGATGCCGATTATCGTGTGGCAACTCATCGGCTTCCTCGCCCCGGGACTGACGCGTAAAGAGAAGCGAATCCTCTTCTCCTCATTGCCATTTGTGAGCGTTCTGTTCCTCGGCGGGGCTGCCTACGCGTTCTTCTTTGCCGCGCCTCGGGCGTTCGACTTCCTATCGAGCTTCCAGACTGAGCTCTTCCAATGGACACCACAGGGTGAGGAGATTATCAGCTTCTATCTGACGCTGATGATCGGGCTCGGCCTCGCCTTTGAACTGCCGATCGTGATGTTCTTGCTCGCAAAATTGAACATCGTCGGGACGAAACGGATGCGGGAGTACCGGAAATACGCAGCAATGGTGCTCCTCGTCGTGTCGGCGATCATCACGCCAAGCACCGATCCGATCAACATGGCGATCGTCGCCGTACCGCTGCTCGCCCTGTACGAACTCGGCATCGTCATTGGCCGCGTCTTCGCACGGCCGGCTCGACGCATCTAGGATCGAGAGCGTGACCGCTCCACGTCCGGCTTCCGGACCGTAGGCGGCTCGGGTGCCGGACGCACTGCCAGAGTCCGCTCCTGTCGATAGGTCACCATGCCAGGACCGGCTCCCTTGATCTTGCGGACATGGCGCCGCCGCGTCACGTCAACCTCCACGCTGGCACTACCCCTCGCCGCGCTGTAGTACGCGGCGAGGGCTGCCGCTTCACCAATTGTCTCCGGGTCCTCATCCGCTCCCGGCTGCCGCCAGCGAACGATGACGTGGGAGCCTGGGACTCCGCGGGCGTGAAGCCAGGTGTCATCGGGACCGGCAATGTCGAAGGTCAGTTGGTCATTCTCCCGCCCGCTGCGGCCGACGTAGATCGCGTTGCCCTTGTTCTCCAGGACGGGTTTCGGACGCCCCGGCGTGGCGCGACGACGAGGCCGCGATGGACGCTCCCCATCCTTCCCGCCTGACCCCCGATGCGCTTCCCACTCCGCGGTCAATGCCTCGATCGCCGCGAAGCCGTCCGCCTGAGCCACCATGGTCAGCAACTGGTCGAGGTAGCCCCGCTCGCGTTCCGCCGCCGCTCGCAGATCCGGCAGGTGTCCTGCAGCCCCCTGAGCCTTCCGGTATCGCTCGAAGTAGGCCTGTGCGTTTTCCTTGCCCGAGAGAGCGGGATCAAGGGGAATTGTCGTCCCATCAACGGTCAACTCCCGCTGACCCGGCTCAAGCTGCCAGAGATAGGCGTAGATCAGTTCTCCCCACTCCCGGAAACGATCTGCCTGGCCGGCCTTGGCCTCCTGGGACCCGATGGAGGCGAGGCGGGCATCGACCCGATTCCGCGCCTCTTCGATCGCGTGGGAGAGCCGTTCCCGACGCTGTACGTGGGTGGTGGGGGAGCCGCCCTCCGGTTCGCTCATTGCCGCATCCACAGCGGCCGAGATGGTGGGAACAGCAATCTCCGTGCGGAACGTTGCGAGGTGCGCGAGAGGGATTGGAGAGAACGCGGCCTCCCCCTCACCGCCCGTGTAAACGCGCGGCGCCCAGGCAGATGTAAGGAGTGGTTCCAAGAGCGCGCGCGTCTCACGCGCAAGGGTGACAGGTGTATCGGCGCCAAGGGATCCGATGGTCACCGCAGAGTCCCCGGCCGTCCGGAAGGCGATTTCCCGCCCCATTTGCGGGCTGACGGCACGGAGCCGGCGCACCAGGAACTGAGCGAGGAGGGCATCCGATGGCTCCGAGCGCAAGAGGACCTTGGCGGCCTCGGATGTGAGCCGGCGTGGGTCCGGTTTGTCCACAGGAGGCGGGGGGGTGTACAAGAGGCGAGGCCAAATGGGCCTCACCCGGCTCATAGCCGGCGTGACCCGCTTGGCGCTTTCCATGATCCTGCCCTCGTCGTCCACAAGGAGCATGTTGCTATGGCGTCCCATAAGCTCTATGACTAAATGGACGTATGTTGCGTCAAACTCCCCGTCCTCGTCTGTCCAGTCCCCGTCTTCCGTCGCCTCCCCATCATCCTGATTTGAGCGGTCATCGTGCCGGGGCCGGGCTCCGTTGTGACGCTCTAGGCGCTTGGCTATACTCAGTCGAACCAGTCGCTCCAGCGGTGGCTGCTCCACGCCAACGACCACTCCGCCGCGAGCATACTTGCGAAGCAGCAAGCCGAATGGGGTAACGAGGGCAGTGTCGAGCGAGGGAGGGTGCTCCGTCAGGTGGAGCCGTCCCGCTTGAGAGTCCGCGCTGGCAACCAGCCAACGGCGTCGCCCTCCAGCGTAGATCTCCGCAGCAAGGGAGAGCCGGTCCATGAGGCCGACGCGCTGGATTCGCCCGTCGATCAGGGTGTCGGCGAGTTCGTCGGCCACGGCGGCAATAGTTAGGACATCGAACACGCGGGCAGGCTCCCTCCTGGAACGCGGACGTGGCGCGAGTGGCGCCGAGGAATGCGCGGCGCATGGCAGAGACGGAACCCCTCGTCACACCGCTTGTCAGCCCGGATGGAGTGCCTCTGCAGGGACCCGATGGGCACTCTGAGCCGTCGGACCATCTTGGCGAGCGAGCGGATGATTTGATCGGTGAGCTTCGCGGCAGGCGGCACCCACGCCTGTTCGTGATTTCGGGTCCATCCGGAGTTGGCAAAGACGCTGTTATCGAGCGTCTGCGGCCCCGCTACCCGGAAGCCTACTTCGCGGTCACGGCTACCACGCGGCCACGACGGCCAGGGGAGGTCGACGGCATTCACTATCTCTTTCTGGACGACGCCACCTTCGACGCCCACCGTGTCGATGGCGAGTTCCTGGAGTGGGCGGTCGTCTACGGATTGCAATACGGCGTACCGAAGGGGCCCATCCGCGCCGCCCTTGAGCGCGGCCAGGACGTAGTCGTCAAGGTCGACGTGCAGGGTGCCGCCTCGATCCGTCGTCTCGTTCCCAACGCGGCGTTCATTTTTATCGCACCGGAATCGATGGCTGAGCTGCTCCACCGGCTCCGCTCGCGGAAAACGGATGACCCTGAAGCGCTTATGAAGCGGTTCGGAACGGCCAGCAGGGAAATCTCGGACGCGGCAGACTTTGACTA
>JAUJMG010000033.1:0-8492 GCA_030446955.1 Thermomicrobiales bacterium | reverse complement strand
ACAAAGAGGATGCCGTCGAGGTGGTCGATCTCGTGTTGGAGCACGCGAGCCGCATACCCCTGGACCTTGAGCCGAACATCCCGGTTGTCCAGGTTCAGCGCTTTAACCGTAATGGCATCGAAGCGGGGCACCTCTCCCACCCAGCCCGGGATGCTGAGACAGCCCTCAAGCCCGAGCTCGCGGCCCTGGGCCTTGACGATCTCCGGGTTGACCAGCGTCAGGGTGAGCCCCGGGTCATTCTCTTCCTCGTATCCCTCTGGGACATGGACCACGATCAGGCGACGGGGAACGCCGACCTGAGGCGCGGCCAGGCCGACTCCGGGCGCGTCAAGCATCGTTTCGTGCATGTCCTGAGCCAGCTTCCGGAGGCTGTCGTCCACATGCCGGATCTTCGTCGCCTTCTGTCGGAGGCGTGGATCGCCCTCCAACACGATATCAAGGATGGCCATCGTTTCCCTGTCTCCCTCGGTAGGCGGAGCCGCCTGCTGCGCGCCCCGAGAATCTTCCTCCGAGTATCGCCCAAGGAAACCCTTTATCTCAACATGCACGCCGGACGCATAGAATCATGTCAGGACGAGATGCTGACGCGCCATCGTCTGGTTACCACGATGTGCCTCAGGGCAGGGGATCCATGACGAGGCTGGGGGACCTTTTCATGTCGCTAAGGGACCGCCCTCACCGACACGCCCCAGCTTGCCTAGTCGTTGATTCCCCCACCGACGTTCTGGACGCTGAAGGTGCCCGCCTCCTGACCGTCCAGCAAGATCCGAGCAGTTCCAGTGTCCTGTTGGGGGACGGCGAACGAGACCTCTGTCGTCTGATTCGCCGCGATCTCCTGGCTGTTGACGATGCCTTCTATCTCCAGCGTGTGGCGCGTGCCATCTCCCTCCACAATCAGCACGAACGGAAGCCCCGCCTGGCTTTCGATGTTGTCAGGATCGAGTTTTCCATCCTTGATGGTCACCGTCTCGGTCGCGCCGTCCTGGGGCAAGTTTCCGCGTGCCACGGACCCCGGCTGGGGTGACGCAACTGAAAGAGCCCTGTTGACTGGCGACGCAATGTTTCCGCCTGTGTTCCCCGGGTCCTCGTTCTCCTCGTCCCCCCCGCAGGCCACGAGGCTGACACTGATCACGAAAGCCGAAGCCAGCCACCGCGCCCGACGATCGAGATGAAGCCGCTCAAACTGTTCCACAATGATCGCTCCCCTCCGCCCGCGTACCCCGCGCGACACCGCAGCGATCGGCGTGCCGGCAACACGCGCTCTCCGGGTTCGCAATCCCCATGCCGGATCATCAGGTCGGGCCCCCGCCGTCGGGCTCGTACAAGCGCGGAGTGATGAGGTCCGGGTGGAGGAACCAGTCAGGAGAAGGTGGCTGATCTATCTGGTGGAGTGAAGAGGCACGTTGCGCAACTAGGAGAGCAAGCTCTGAGGATCAACATCCACTGTCCATCCCGGTCTTGCCGGCAGGCCGTCCAGGAGTGGCTCCAAATCATCCGCACGCAACACGATCTGCCATTGGTACCGACCACGGACTCGACTCGCGAAAGCTGGCGTCGGCCCGAGCAAATCAACTCGCAGGCTTGGGGCCGCCCGGCGAGCGTGTCGGGCCAGTTCAAGGGCCATGGTGTCCGCTTCCGCAGCGCAGACGGCATCGTCGGCATGCCGGAACAGGTAGCGGACGAGCCGGCTGAAGGGCGGATACCCATGAGCGCGGCGAAAGTCAATCTCCTCAGCGTAAAAGGCTGCGTAGTCGTGCCGGGAAGCCGCTTGGATGGCATAGTGGTCAGGCGTGTAACTCTGAACGACCACCTGGCTGCCAGGCGCGCGTCGACCCGCCCGACCCGCCACCTGGGTCAGGAGCTGGAAGGTGCGCTCTCCGGAGCGGAAGTCCGGCAGGTGCAGCATGGTGTCGGCGTGGATGACTCCAATGGCGGTGACCAAGGGCAAATCCAGCCCTTTGGCGATCATCTGGGTGCCGACGAGCACATCCACCTCACGGCGCTCGACGCGTCGCAGCATCCGTTCATGGCCTCCCTCGCGCCGGATCGAATCCTGATCCCACCGCAGGACTCGGGCGTCCGGCAGCAGCTTCCGCACCTCCTCTTCCACCCGCTGGGTACCCGCCCCGAAGTAGTTGAGCGGATCCCGGCAGGTCGGACAGCCTCCGGGCGGCGTTTCCCGGTGGTTGCAGCGATGACAGAGCAACCGGTGGCGGTCCTGGTGGTAGACCAACGGGACATCGCAGAGCGGGCAGAGCAGGGTTCCGCCGCAGGAGCGGCAGAGCACAACGGTCGCCAGCCCACGCCGATTAAGGAACAGGATCGCCTGCTCCCGGGCTGCCAACGCCCGCTCCAGCACCTCACGGAGGCGATGGCTGAAGAGCGACGAGTTGCCACGATGCAGCTCGAGGCGCATATCGACGACGTCAACGTCTGGCAGGTCCAGCGCGCCCCGTGTCCGATCGCCGTCCACCGCCCCAAGATCGGGACCGACGCGTGCCGGCAACGACAGCCGTCGGACCTCCGTTCCTTCAGACCGCCAATACGTCTCCACCGCCGGCGTCGCGCTCCCATGAATGACCACGGCGCCCTGCTGCGCGGCAAGGAACTCGGCGAGACCGCGGGCGTGATAGCGGGGATCCGCCTCTTGTTTGTACGCCCCGTCATGTTCCTCATCAAGGACGATCAAGCCTAGATCATCGACAGGCGCGAAGAGCGCCGATCGCGGTCCCACCACGACCGGAAAGCTGCCAGCCGACACAGCCTGCCAGGTTCCGTAGCGGTCGGCGTCCGGAAGAGCGGAGTGGAGCACGGCCACTTTGCCCGGGAATCGGGCCGTAAACCTCCGCACAACCTGAGAGGCGAGCCCGATCTCAGGGACCAGGATCAGGGCCGAACGACCATGCCGAAGGCACCAGGCCACCGCACGCAGGTAGATCTCTGTTTTGCCGCTTCCCGTCACGCCGTGCAGCAACAACGGCGTCGGGTCTCGGGTCGTGAGCGCTCGCTCGACCTCTCGCCACGCGGATGCTTGGAGGGGGGTCAGTGCCGGAGCGGGGGTGGGGGAAACCTCCACCGTCGCCGACGATCGAGGGAGGGCGATTTCCTCCACAACACCCTTCCGCCGAAGCGCGACGAGCGTGCTAGGGTCAGTGCCGGTCCGCTCCAGGACGTCGGCGACGCGGACCAAACCACCATCGTCCAACGGCGCCAATCGCGCGCGCTGGACGAGGAAGTCAACAACGGCTCGCTGGCGCGGGGCATTGTTGACAACGTGCAGATCATCCGACACCAGGCGCACGAACCGCTCGAGCCTTGGATTGGGCGACCGGTGAGTCACGTGAACGACACGTTCGATCAGCCCTTGCTGCTCCAGTTTTGGAACCACGCTCACCAAGCTGCTCGCGAGGGCAGCGCGGGCGGCATCCAAGCTCAACTCGCCCCGCTCCTCCAGGAGCGCCAGCAGACGGCGTTGGGCAGGCGTCACATTGACGGCTCCGCTCATGACTTCGGGGGCCAGCCGCAGGTGCTCGACCGCGCGATGAGCAACGCCGGGCGGCAGGAACGGAGAGACCGCCGCGAAGAACGAGGTGGCCGTTTGACGGCTCAGCCAGGCAGCGACCGCAAGACGATCCTCATTGAGGCGGTAGGCCGGCTCAACCGGCGCGTGGATGGGCTTGAGCCCTGCGCGCTTCTGGTCCTCGCCCCAGGCAACCACCACTCCGAGCACGAGCAGTTTTCGCAGCGGCACCCAAACGAGCTGCCCAACATCGATCCGCGCATGCCACTGCCGAGGAAGGGCATAGCTGAGAATCCCCGCCGCACCGGCACCTGCACGGGCACCGTCCACGGCGACATCCACGACCGGGAGAGCATTGAGGTTGTCAGCCGTCTGAGCGGCGTCAGAATGCGCGTCCACCCATCCAGCTTACACCTGTCCGAACGTACAGAACAGATGTGTCAGGGTGTCAGCAGGCTCAACGAGAGAACAAGCCGGGACAACTCGCAATCACGACATCGACGCGAGCCCGGGATGGATGGCTTCGTCATGACGGCGACCTGGTAGTTGGCTCCAGGAGCGCTTCACCCCATGGGAAGAGGGAGGGCCCCCCACCGGTGTGGAGAAAGACAACAGCCTCGTTAGGGTCGATGGTGCCGGCCTGGATGTCTGCAATCATGCCGGCCATCGCCTTGGCAGTGTAGGCGGGATCCAGGAACACTGCCTCCGTCCGAGCCAGGAGACGGATCATCTCCAGCCCCTCGGGCGATGCTTTCCCGTAGCCCGCGCCTACAAAACGATCATCGACCTGGACATCCCGAGAAGTGAATCGTTCCTCCACACCAAGCAACTCGGCGGTGGCGTTCGCGAGGAGCGCGCCAACGTCGGAGAGTTGGTGGGCTGATCCTTCAACGGCAACGCCCCGGACGGAAAAGGAGGCCGTGAAGGCTCGCACACCAACCGTCAGGCCGGCCTGCGTCCCGAGTGACGACGTGGCGCAGTAGAGCCGGCCCGGGGCTTCACTTACCTCAAGCAGCTGCGCCTGCAGCTCCTGGACCATGGCCACGTAGCCGACCGCCCCGAGGGGAACGCTGCCGCCCGCCGGAATGACGTAGGGCTGCTCACCGGCGGCCACCAACTCGTCGCCGATCCGCTGCATCTCCGCCTCCCGCGCCTCCTTGTCCGGCACGACTCGAATCTCGGCGGCAAGCAGGCGGTCCAGGAGGAAATTACCGGCGAGAGCATCTCCGTTCCGGGCGTCTAACACGAGGATGGCACGGAGCCCAGCAATCGCGGCGGCGGCGGCGGTCATCCGGGCGTGGTTCGATTGGACCGCCCCCTCGGTCACGAGGACGGTCGATCCTGTCGCGAGGGCATCCGCGACGAGGTACTCAAGCTTCCGCGCCTTATTGCCGCCAAACGCGAGACCAGTGAGGTCATCACGCTTGAGGTAGATGCGGGGAGAGACCTCGCCCAGGGCAGCCTCAAGGTTGCGGGCGCGGGTCAGGGGAGTTGGGGTGGTCGTAAGTGGATATCGGGGGATCGTCGCCAGCCGCATGCTTGTCCTCATCTCACCCAGGTCTGCCAACCCGCTCCCTCACCTTTACAGCGTGGGAGCGGCAACCTATAGTCTCCGCTACCGCCGACCGGACGGTTCGACACCATACCATGCGGAGGAGCGACTCCATGGCCCAGGCTGCCGTCACCAGGACAATCCGCGAGGAGTACGAAGAGCGCTTCGCGCGATCACTTGCCCTCCATTCCCGCTCTCGCTCCGTCATTCCTGGCGGGATTACCCACGACGGACGCCACCTCAAGCCCTTTCCCGTCTACGTGAATCACGCTCAGGGCGCCCACAAATGGGATGTCGACGGGCACGAGTTGATCGACTACGCGATGGGACACGGCTCCCTCATCCTCGGGCACAATGACCCGGAGATCGCTGACGCGCTACGTCGCCAACTGGAACACGGAACCCACTACGGTGCCGGCCATGAGGGAGAGATCGCGTGGGCGGAGCAGATCCGCGCCATGGTTCCCTCCGCAGAGCAGGTCAGGTTCACCGCCTCTGGCACGGAAGCGACGCTCTTGGCGATGAGACTGGCGCGGGCCAGCACCGGCAAGACCGTCATGATCAAGTTCGAGGGGCATTTCCACGGTTGGAACGATTTCGCACTCAAGGGAGAGAAACCGCCCTTCGATGAGCCACAGCTTCCCGGCATCCCGAAGGACGTGCTGGATACCGTGGTGGTCCTTCCCGCCAACGACCCGGAGGCCGTCGATGCCCGCCTCGCCCAGGGTGATGTCGCCGGCATCATCCTGGAGCCGAGTGGCGCCTCCTGGACAACGGTGCCGCTGCAAGATGGATTCCTTGCCAAGCTCCGGGATCTCGCGACCCGACATGGCGCGGTGCTGATCTTCGACGAGGTGATTACCGGATTCCGGTGGGCACCCGGTGGCGCCCAGGAGCGGTTGGGTGTGACGCCGGATCTCACCACGCTTGCGAAGATCGTGGCAGGAGGGCTGCCGGGTGGGGCTGTCACGGGCAAGACCGCGATTATGGACCTGCTGACGTTCAAGGATGAGCCGGGCTGGAACGCGTCTCGCAAGGTCCGGCACCCGGGCACCTTCAACGCCAATCCCCTCTCCGCTACCGCCGGGCTGACGTGCATCCGTCGCTGTGCGGACCGCTCCATCCAGGAAGGATGCGACCGGGTCGCCGCACGGATCCGCGTCGGGCTTAACACCGCACTGGAGCGACGTGGGGTGCCCGGTTTCGCCTGGGGCGATAGCTCAGCGTTCCACATTGCGCTTGGTGAGACCTGCACCAACCGGGGGGAAAGCGATCTTCGCTTCCCGGAAGGCGTCCCGGCTCGGTCGCTTAAGGTGAGTGGCAGCAATCCACTGGCCGGCCCCCTTCACGTCGGCATGCTGCTTGAGGGCGTTGACCTGTTCAACGGGGGTGGCCTCGTGAGCGCTGCTCACACGGACGCGGATGCCGATGCGACGGTGGCCGCATTCGACCGAACCCTGGCAAGGATGGGAGATGAGGGGTTGCTCACGGCTCAGTGAGCAGCCATCAGGAGGCTCCATGGGCCTGTTGCCCGCTGCCGGGCACAGGAGCCGGTGTAGCGGTCGATAGGCGTCTGTGGATCATTCCTGGAGAACCGCTGACGACGGGGTAAGGGGCTCCTGGGCAGCAGACCTTGTTGAATCAACCGTGAGCCGCTGAGAGAGCAGGGGGACGGGACGCCGTCCCCCTGCATCGTGTTCGCCGCAACGGTGCTTGGCAACTGCTCAGCGCGCGGTCGGCGCCTCCTCGGCGGGTAACTCTTCGCCGGTCGGATCGAATCGGTGATCAGCGTCCGGTCCGGCCCACTTCGCCCAGAACAGGGCCAGGGCCGCGAGGGCACCGGGGATAACGATCGACAGATACCACATCTGGCCCAGGGTCAAACCAACCTCGTCGTAGTAGGCGGCGAAGAAGAGCATGCCGACATAGGCGAGCATGAAGACGCCGATGGCTAGCCGGACGGGGGCCTGACGCGGGGGCTCCAAGTATTCGTACCGCTTCACCGAGGGCCGGTTCGTGCTATCGAGCCACGGGGCAAGCGCCATCAGGCCGAAGATGAGTCCTGGGAAGAGGAGCCCCCCGAGAAACTCGGGACCGATGGTGCCGATTGGAGTCGAGAGCACGGCACCGCTCGGGATCATCTTAAGGAATCCGTAGACCCACAACAGGTACCAGTCCGGCTTCACGTCGGGCGTCTCTGGGCCGGGCGGCCCGTAGGCTTCCAGCGGGTGAATCGGCACCAGTGCCGAAAGGATGAAGAGCCCGCCGAACATCAACATGAGGAGCTGGACGGCGAGCAGCGTCTGGTAGGGCCAAAACGGCACGCCGAGCACCCGTCCGGGTTCGGCGAGCTTGCGTGCGTAACCGGGCTGGGTGTGCTTGTTCTTGATGATGAGCAGGAGGTGGATCCCGATCAAGGCTGCAGTCATAGCAGGTACGACGAAAACATGGAGCGTGTAGAGCCGCGGCAGGCTTCCAAGCGTTGGGAACGCGCCGCCGAAAAAGAGTTCGGCGACCACGTTACCGGCCCAGGGGATGGAGCGGGCGATGGAGTAACCGATGCCCGTCGCAGTGACCGCGTAGGCGTCGTACGGCAGCGCATAGCCGAGAAAGGACGCCAGCAGGGTCAGCGACAGCAATCCCACTCCGAACAGCCAATTCAGTTCCCGTGGCTTCCGATAGTTACCGAAGAAAAAGATGCGCAGAGCATGGAGCAGGGTCGAGGCGACCATGAGATGCGCAGCCCAGTGGTGGACGTTGCGGAAGAGATTCGCCACAGGGATTGATTCAATGAGGCGGACACTGGCGTACGCCTGAGGCAGGCGTTCGCCCTCGACGTCGATCTCCACATTGGACGGAATGTAGATCAGCCCGAGGTAGATGCCGGTGACGACGAGGATGAAGAAGCTGAAGGTCGCCGTCTCCCCGAGGAAGAAAGTGGTATGGACGGGGAACGCCTTCCGGCCGTACTTGCTGTAAAACCCCGAAACCCCCAGCCGCTCCTCCAGCCACCCTTTGCGCTGCGGTGCCACTGGCCGCTCAGGGACCTCGGGTGTCGCCGTCCGCGGGTCAACCCGCGTAGGAAGTCCCGGTCGCGCCGTTCGCCCGTCCCCACGGTCCACGATCACGTCATCTCGCACGATGCGCTGCATGGCTCTTCCCTATCGATCACGTGGCGCTTAACGCTTGCGACTACTCCGGGCCGACGGGTCCTTGAATCGGTCCGGCGGCGACCAGCGATCCGTCCGGTCCCACGGCGAGGGGCAACGAGGGCAACGGGCGATTAGCGGGCCCCCCAACCACCTTGGCGTTGTCCTCGGGGTCGAACCGGCTGTTGTGGCAGGGGCAAGCAATGAGCCCCTCCTGATTGAGCTTGGCGTAGACCGCACAGCCCAGGTGGGTGCAGATCGCGCTGTAGGC
>JAUJMG010000264.1 GCA_030446955.1 Thermomicrobiales bacterium | reverse complement strand
TGGTGCGACCCTGGACCGGAATGGCCTGCGTCCCCTCCGCTACGCCCTGACCCGCTACGGCCTGCTGGTCGCCGGTTCGGAGGCCGGCACGGTCGAGATCGATCAGGCGGAGATCGTCGAGAAGGGGCGCCTCGGCCCTGGGCAGATGCTGGTGGTGGACACCGGCCGCGGTCTGGTGCTGCGCAACGACGCGATCAAGGCGGAGGTCGCCTCCGGCGCGCCCTACGCCGGCTGGCTCGCGGAGGGTCGCGTCCGGCTGGACATCGTCGAACCGGCAGGGACTGCCCCCGCGCCGGCCGCGGAGGGGCCGGTTGCGCTGAACGGCCGCCCGCTGCGACCGCCGGCCGATGCCGCCGCCGTGGCGGTGCAACGGGCCTTCGGTTACTCGGCGGAGGACATCCGCCTGATCGTCCAGCCGATGGCCGGGGAGGCGAAGGAACCCACCTGGTCGATGGGCGACGATGCGCCCTTGGCCGTGCTCTCGGAGCGGCCGCGCCCGCTGGCCGCCTATTTCCGGCAGCGCTTCGCCCAGGTCACCAACCCGGCGATCGACTCCCTGCGGGAGCGCCGGGTGATGGCCCTGGACGCCTTTCTGGGCCCCCGAGGCAACCCGCTGGTTGAGGATCCCGCCCACGCGAGGCTGATTCACCTGCCCAGCGTGGTCCTCACCGAGGGCGTGCTGGAGGCCATCCTTCGCCTCAGCGACGGTCCGGTGCGGACGGCGAAGCTCTCGACCCTGTTCCCGGTGGATGCACCCGAGGGGGCGCTCGGGGCGGCGTTGGACAGGTTGCTGGCGGAGGCGGAGGCATTGGTCCGTGCTGGAAGCGGGGTGCTGGTTCTCAGCGATCGCGGGGTCGATGCGGGGCATGCCGCGGTGCCGATGCCGCTGGCCACGGGCGCGATCCACCACGACCTGATACGAAAGGGGCTACGCACGAAGGTGGACCTCGTCGCCGACACGGGCGAGATCTGGGACATCCACGGCTTCGCGCTGCTGATCGGCTACGGGGCGGCGGCAGTCCATCCGTACCTCGCCCTGGCCGCGAGCGCGGCCCTCGCCGGGCAGCGGGGTTTCGAGGGATTGACGCCGGGCGACCTGAAGCGCAACTACGTCCAGGCTCTGGAAAACGGGCTGCTCAAGGTGGCGGCCAAGATGGGCATCTCCACAGCGACGGGCTACCAGGGGGCGCAGATCTTCGAGGCGATCGGCCTCGGGCGCGAGTTGATCGACCGCCACTTCGCCGGCACGCCGTCCCGGCTCGGCGGGATCGGCCTGGCGGAGATCGAGGCGGACGCGCGCCGCCGGCATGAGGAGGCGTACGCGGCACCGACCGCGAAGCTGCCGGACCTGGGCCTGGTCCGCTACCGCAAGGACGGCGAGCCGCACGCCTTCAACCCGGGGTTGGTCACGGCGCTGCAGCAGGCGGTCAACAGCGGCGACCCGGCCGACTACGAGGCCTATCGCGCCGGTGTCCATGCCCAGCCGCCGACGGCGGTGCGCGACCTGATGGCGCTCAAACCGCTCGGCGCTCCCGTGCCGCTGGCGGAGGTGGAGCCGATCGACGCCATCGTGCGGCGGTTCGTCGTCACGGCGATGTCGCTGGGAGCGCTCAGCCCGGAGGCGTACCGGACGCTGGCGATCGGGATGAACCGCCTCGGCGCCCGTTCCAACTCGGGCGAGGGGGGCGAGGATCCCCACTGGTACGAGGAGCCGGGGCCGGACGTGCCCCACTCCAAGGTGAAGCAGGTCGCCTCCGGCCGGTTCGGGGTCACCGCCACCTACCTGTCCCGGGCGGAGGAGTTGGAGATCAAGATCTCCCAGGGGTCGAAACCCGGCGAGGGAGGGCAACTCCCCGGCTTCAAGGTGACGCCGTTCATCGCCCGGCTGCGCTACGCGGTGCCGGGTCTGCCGCTGATCTCGCCGCCGCCGCACCACGACATCTACAGCATTGAGGATCTGGCCCAACTGATTTACGACCTGCGGCAGGTCAACCCGCGGGCCAAGATCGGGGTCAAACTGGTGGCGGAGGCGGGTGTCGGCACGGTTGCGGCGGGGGTGGCCAAGGCGCAAGCGGACTACATCCTGATCAGCGGCCACTCCGGAGGCACCGGCGCCTCGCCACTGGCCTCGATCAAGCACGCGGGGTGCCCGTGGGAGCTGGGTCTGGCGGAGACACAGCAGACGCTGGTGATGAACGGGCTCCGCTCCCGCGTCCGGCTCCGCACGGACGGGGGACTGAAGACGGCCGAGGACGTCGCCGTGGCGGCGATGCTGGGGGCAGAGGAGTTCGGGTTCGGGACCTCGGTCCTGGTCGCGATCGGCTGCGACATGGCCCGCCAGTGCCACCTCAACTCCTGCCCGACCGGCATCGCGACCCAGCGGGAGGATTTGCGGGCCAAGTACGCCGGGACCCCCGAGCAGGTGATCGCCTACTTCACGCGACTCGCCGAGTCCATCCGCGAACTGCTCGCGTCCCTGGGCGCCCGCTCCCTGGATGAGTTGGTCGGCCGCTCCGACCTGCTCACGGCCAAGACGGTCGCAGGGCGGGGTAGGCTGCTCGACCTCAGCGGGCTCTTCGCCGCACCGGCCGCGGAGGCGGATCGCAAGAGATCCCTGGACATCCAGCGTGAGGGCGAGACGCTGGACGACCGGATCCTGCGGGCAGCCGGCCCGGCGCTGGAGGACGGACGCCCGGTCAGCGCGGTCGCTCCGATCCGGACGGAGCACCGGACGGTGGGAGCCAAGCTCTCCGGGGAGATCGCCCGCCGCCGTAGCGCCGGCCTTCCGACCGGGCGGGTGACCTGCCGCTTCACCGGCAGCGCGGGGCAGAGTTTCGGGGCCTTTGCGGTGGACGGGATGCGCCTGCTGCTGGAAGGGGAGGCGAACGACTACGTCGCCAAGGGGATGAGCGGGGGCGAGATCGCGGTGCGGCCGCCGCGTCAGGCCGGGTTCGACCGGCCGCAGGTCATCGCCGGCAACACGATCCTCTACGGCGCCACCGGCGGCGCGCTCTACGTGGCGGGCCGGGCGGGGGAGCGGTTTGCGGTCCGCAACTCGGGCGCGGTCGCGGTGGTGGAGGGCGTCGGGGATCACGGCTGCGAGTACATGACCGGGGGGACGGTGGTCGTGCTGGGTCCGACCGGGCGTAACTTCGGCGCGGGCATGACCAACGGCACGGCCTACGTCCTGGACGCCGAAGGCGCGTTCGAGGGCCGGATCAACCCGGACTCCGTGCTGCTGGAGCGTCTCGCGCCGTCCGAGGATGCCGCGGCGCTGCGGTCGCTGCTGGAGCGGCACGTCCTGCTCACTCGCAGCACCCACGCCGCCGCGTCGCTGAAGCGGTGGGGCGAGACGCTGGCGCAGATGTGGACGGTGGTCCCGCTGGCGACCCTCGCCGCCGCGTCGCCGGTGCCCGACGAGACGGAGATGAAGGTCGTGGCGGACTGAGGCAGGGACGGGTCGGGGAGTCGAGCGAGGGGGGCGTACGGGCATACCGGCCGACGCACTGCCCGCGCGGTGGCTGGGGCGGGTGAATGACGGTAGGCGAGATTCGTACAGCGTCGGGGGATGGCTACGCATCTACGCCGCCCACGCTCACGACCACGCGGAGCAGATCCGTCCCGCCAGACGATCAGCGGCGTCGAACGCTCCCGGGCGCTGAGCGCCTACTCCGCGATCCGCACCCAGGGAAGATGCGGCCCAACCACGTGGGCAAGGCGGCGGTCGGCGGTCCAGAACTGGACGCCGAGTTGGTCGGCCAGCGCCAGGTAGTGGGCATCGTAGGCGGCCGGCAGGTCGAAGCGCGCGGCAAAGTCGAGGGCGCCGTCGTGCAACTCAGCATCAGCGTGGAGCTTGATCGGTAGGTCAATTGCCGAGCGAAGGGCCTCGTGCGCCCCGGCATCTGTCAGCGTTCCCGCGCGTCGGAGTCGATGGAGCGCGTTCGTCACCTCGTATCGGAGGAGCATGGGCGCGACAAATGCCCGATCTTCAATGCGCCAGCGGTGCCAGAGATTCGTAACGACCTCGTCCTCCTGTCTGGCAACGAACCGGAGAACCAGGTTCGCGTCAACGCAGATTGCCGAGGATTTGGGCATCCCGTTCCTCTCGCATATCGTGAATCAGTTCGGTGATGTCCGGGAACGGGCGGCCGTTCAGCTCTTGTGCCACACGCTCTCGGGATCTTTTCGCGCGATCCCACCAGTCGTCCGGCTCCGTCTTCTCTCCTCGTAACCGCTCGTACTCCGCTACCGAGAGCACCACGACTTGCGGCTTGCCTCCGCGCTCGACGATCACCGGTTCCTGACCCTCGACCACTCTCCGCATCAACTCGCCGAAATGCACCCGGGCCTCTGTGGCGCTCATGGTCCGTGTCATCCTGCACCTCTAGTTTTTGTTCCATCAATCGATTGATCGATTATAGACTAGTCTGGCTTAGTTCAGGTGCAGGCCTTGGCTCACCGGCCCAGCTTGCCCTCCGAAAGGGTGACGAGACCGACATCCAGGGCGATTCGCTGCTGCAGGTGGGTAGTTACGGCGTGGAATGGACAGGGATCTCGCTTTCAGGCCCTGGGAGGAAGGGGCGCGCCGGCTGGGCGTAGACGCGGCGGGCCGGCACCGAGACAAGGTCCATCTCAGGGTAGCGCAGTGCGGTCAGCGCGCCGCCGAAGACGCAGCCGGTGTCGATGTTGATGGTCCGGTTCAGCCAGGCCGGCGTTGCCACCGGGGTGTGGCCGTAGACGACGATCGCCTCGCCGCGGTAGTCAGCCGCCCAGTTCAGGCGGACGGGCAGGCCGAGGGCGTCGATCTCGCCGGTGGTGGCGCCGTAGAGCGCGAAGTCGCACACGGCGTGGGACGCGCGCCCGTGCATCGTCTCCGGCATGCCGGCGTGCGCGACCACTAGCTTGCCGTCGTTCAGCACGTAGTGGGTGACCAACCGGTCCAGGAAGTCGGCGACCCGCGCCCGGAACGCTGGAGGCTGGGTTTCCACCTGGGCGAGGGATTCGGCCAGCCCGTGGGCGATCTTCACGTTCCGGCCGCGCAGCGCCTTGACCAGCTTGGCGTCGTGGTTGCCGGGCACGCAGAGCGCGGTGCCGGCCCTCACCATGCCGATCGCCAGGCGCAGCACGTCCGGGATCTTCGGGCCGCGGTCGACCAGATCCCCGATGAAGACGGCCTTGCGTCCCGGCGGCGGCGTCACCGCGTACCCGCGAGCGCCGTCCTCCTCCGGTCGCGCGTCCACCCCGTAGCCGAGCTGCTCCAGGAGAGACCGCAACTCGTCGAAGCAGCCGTGGACGTCGCCGATGAGGTCGAAGGGGCCGTGGTCGAACCGCCGGTCGCAACGGAGCGGCCGCCGCTCGATCGTCACCGCCGCGACCTCGTCGGGAGCACGGAGCACGTGCACGGAGTGAAAGCCTTCCCGCGCGAGGCCCCGGAGCCCCTGGCGCATCTGCTGCGCCTGGCGCTGGATGGCGTGAGGGCCAATGTCGCGGTCCCGCCTGGTCCGGTTGCGGTCGTGGAAGATCTGCTCCGGCAGGTTCAGCACGATCGCGACGGGCAGCACGTGGTACTCGCGGGCGAGGGCGACCAGCTTGCGGCGTGCCTCGGGCTGCACGCTGGTCGCGTCCACCACGGTCAGGCGGCCGTTGGCGAGGCGCTTGGCGGCGATGTAGTTCAGGACGTCGAAGGCGTCGCGCGTTGCGGCCTGGTTGTTCTCGTCGTCCGACACGAGCGCCCGGCAGGCATCCGAGGAGAGGATCTCGGTCGGCTTGAAGTGCGCCCGCGCAAACGTCGACTTGCCAGCCCCCGAGGGACCGATCAGGACGACGAGCGAGAGGGCGGGGATGGAGATCTGGACTGGGTGGGGACCGGTCAATAGCTACCTCGCTCAACTTGTGCATCGCCGGTGTTGTACGGGGCGCGACCGCGAGGCTGCCGCGACGTAGGCTGCAGCCACAATAGCAGGCGGATATCCTACCTATCCTTCTAATGGCGCATGCAAGGTCGATTGACGGATAGGTAGGGTGGGCCTAGCCTGGGTGCAGCGACCTGCCGGAGCACCCTTGGGAGTCCCGTCATGGAGAAACGGTACGCGGTGCGGCTCCTCCCCGCCGACCGC
>JAUJMG010000263.1 GCA_030446955.1 Thermomicrobiales bacterium | reverse complement strand
GCGATCGGGATGGCGACGATCACCGCGGCGGCCATCAGCGCCTGCCAGAAGAAGACGTCGCCGCGGATCAGTTCCGTCGTCACCCCGACGCTGATCGTCTTGCCGCTTGAGGAGGAGACGAACGCCAGCGCGTAGACGAACTCGTGCAGTGTCAGCGCGAAGGCGAAGACCACCACCGTCAGGATCCCCGGCACCGAGATCGGCAGCACCGTCCTCCAGATCGCTCCCAACCGGCTGTAGCCGTCGATCATCGCCTGCTCTTCGATGTCCCACGGGATCGACTTGAAGAAGCCCATCAGCAACCAGGTGCAGAAGGGGATCGTGAAGGTCGGGTAGACCAGCACCATCGACCAGCGCGAGTTGTTCAGCCCCACGTCGGCGACGATCCGCGAAAGCGGGATGAACAGCAGCGTCGGCGGCACCAGATAGACGAGGAAGATGCCGATCCCCAGGCTCTCGCCCCAGCGGCCCGCCAGCCGGGTCAGGCTGTAGGCCGCCGGCACCGTCGCCACCACCGTGATCAGCACCACGCACGCCGCCACCAGCAGGGTGTTGCCAACAAAGGTCAGGTACTTGGTCTGGGTCACGAGAAGGTCGATGTTCCCGAGCGTGGGCGGCTCGTTGAAGAGAAACGGGTTGTTGGTTCGGGTGTAGAGGTCCGTGTTCTGCTTGAAGACCGTGATCACCATCCAGGCAAAGGGAAGCGCCGCGAACAGGGCGAAGAAGGTCGCCACCGCGTAGATCAATCCCCGCGCCCCGGCCCGCTTGACGCCGGCCAGCGCGGTTCCGGTCCCTGCCATCTCAGGTCGTCTCCGTTCGTCGCGCCATCCGCAGCATCAGCACCGCCACCCCGGCCAGCACCGGGAAGAGGAACATCGCGATCGCCGCTCCCTGGGCCAGGTTGCCGCCCTCGATTCCCTTGAAATAGGCCCAACTGGCGAGCACCTGGGTGTTGTCGATCGGGCCGCCCCGGGTCAGGACGTAGACCACGGTCATGTCCGTGAAGGTGAAGACCATTCCGAACAACGTCGCCACGGCCATGATCGGCAGCAGGAGCGGGATGCGGATGTAGATCAATTGGCGCCAGAAACCGGCGCCGTCCACGTTCGCCGCATCCTTCACGTCCTGCGGGATCGCGGTCAGCCCCGCCAGCAGGATCACCGTCGCTAGGGGCAGCGTCCGCCAGGTGTGAATCAGCAGCACGGAGAGTTGGGCCAAATCGGCCTTCGCCGTCCAGTACATGTTCCCTCGGGGGCCGAAGATGGTCCCCGGGCCGAGGAGATTCACCTGCCGCAGCACCCAGTCGATTGGGCTGTAGACCGGGTCCAGCAGCCAGAGCCAGCCGATCGCGCCAAGGGCGATCGGGGTCGTCCAGGGCAGCAGCACCAGGAAGCGGACGAGGCGCTTGCCCTTGAAGTCCGCCGAGAGCACCAGCGCCAGGATGTTCGCCAGCGTCAGGACCAGCACCTGGGAGACAAGGGTGAAGATGAAGGTGTTGCGCAGCGCCTTCTGGAAGGTCCCGTTCTTGGCCACGTCCACGAAATTGCGGAACCCGACCCAGTCCAACCCCTGGTCACCGACCGTCACGTCGCTCATGCTGTAGGCGATCGCGAGGCCGAGCGGGAAGCCGACCAGGGCGACGATATAGACGACCGCGGGCAGCAGCATCAGCGGCCCGAGGACTCCTTCCCGGTCCAGCAGGTAGCGGCGTTCCCGAATCTCTGGTGGATGCGCGGCGGCAATGGTGCTCATTGTTGGGTCCCTGCTCGTCTCTGCTGAACGGAAACCGGAAGGGTCCGCCGCTCCACGCGGCGGGCTTCGGACACGATAGTCACACGCTCCACTATCGGCGCGATCCTGGCTGGAACCGCGCTCACGCCGGTCCCGGCACCCGCAACCCCGTCGCCGCGTCGAAGCGCTTGAGGTCACGGGCGAGAACGGCGAACTCGTACCCCCGCCCCGGCTCAGCCGGCACGTCGACCGTGGACGGGAAGCGGGCGACCGCCTTGGTCCCCTCGACCTCCCCATACACCAGCCGCTCCGCCCCCAGGTACTCCTCCCGCGTGGCGAGGAAGTGGATGGGGACGAGATCCCCGCCTGCGCCTTCCAGCATCTGCCGGGGGGCGACGTGCTCCGGCCGGAACCCGAGCAGGTGGCCGTTGCGGGGGATCAGGTTCATCGGCGGCGAGCCGAGGAACGTGGCGACGAAGGTGTCCGCCGGGTCGTCGTAGATCTCCCGCGGGGTGCCGAGTTGGCGGATTCGCCCCTGATTGATCACCGCGATCCTGTCCCCCATCCCCATCGCCTCGACCTGGTCGTGAGTGACGTAGATCGTGGTGGTGCCGACGCGGCGCTGGAAGCCCTGTAACTCGTCCCGCGCCGAGGCCCGGCGCTGGGCATCCAGGTTGGAGAGCGGCTCATCGAGCAGAAAGACGTTCGGCTCGCGCACCAGCGCCCGCGCCAGCGCCACCCGCTGCCGCTGGCCGCCGGAGAGTTGCCGCGGCCGGCGGTCCAGCAGCCCCTCGATCCCGAGGATCCCGGCGGCCCAGGCCACCTTCTTCTGCTGCTCTGCCTTCGGGACTTTGGCCGCTTTCAGCGGAAAGGCGATGTTGTTGGCCACGCTCATGTGCGGGTAAAGCGCGTAGCTCTGGAAGACCATCGCGATCTGGCGCGCCCGCGGCGGCAGGTTGGTCACGACCCGGCCGCCGATCAGGATGTCGCCTGCGGTCGGCGGCTCCAACCCGCCGATCATGCGCAGCAGGGTGGTCTTGCCGCAGCCGGAAGGCCCAAGCAGGACGAGAAACTCGCCGTCCGCGCTGGCCAGGTCGATCCCAGCCACCGCAGGAGCGTTCTCGCCAAACTGCTTGACCAGCCCCCGCGTCTCTACGACGGCCATGACGCGGACATCCCCGTTGATGCGGGCACAAGGAGGGTCACCGGCATGCACTCCATTCCGGGGCGCCAGCCCCGGGGTCAATCAGATATGCCGGCTCCCGCCGGCTGAAGAGGAATATCACGGCAAACAATACAACAGTATTGAAGTCGGGCGACGCCGGGCCGGCTTCTATGCCCAGGAGGGTGGTGGGGGCGACTGACCCACAGCGGGTCAATCGCCCCAAGACTCTCTACTGGCCGCCGCCGATGAGCCCCTGCGACCGCCACTTCTCGAAGATCGGTAGGGTGTCCTGCTCCGCCTTCGCCACCGACTCCGCGGCCGACATCTCGCCGCGCGCGGTGCGGGCCATCATGTTCGGCAGGATAAAGCTGCCGAAGACCTCGCCGATGGCGGGGTTCGCCGGCCCAGGCCAACCGAGATTGGTCGTCCACTGCTCGGCGGTCTTCAGCGGGGCCAGCTTGTTCGCCGGCTCGGAGCCGAACGGGTCGTTGTCGAGCGGCCCGCCCTCCTGCGTCAGGTTCGGCACGGTGCTCGGGAAGGCGGGAAAGTTGTAGAGCTTGCTCTCGTTCGCTGCCTGGTCGTAGTTGGCGACCAGGTGGAACAGGAACTCCTTGGCCGTGTCCGGGAACTTGGAGTGCTTCGGGATCATGTAGTTGAAGACCGCGTGACCGTGGGCCAGCGCCCGCTCGGGACCGGCCGGACCGACCAGCGGGGTGCCGAAGAAGACGTCCTTGGCGACGTCCGGCTGGTCCGCCTGCGCGGTCCGGTAGGCAGAGATCGAGTTCAGGATGTAGGAGGCCTGACCGGCGATCATCAGTTGGTTGTTGGATGCCGCCGTCCAGCCGAAGACCTCCGGTGTCATCGCCGTCTCGAACAGCTTGGCCATGTACTCCACGGCCGCGATCGTCTCCGGGGAGTTGATGACCACGTTCTCGTTCTCGTCCTGGACCGCGCCGCCGAAGGCCCACATCATCGCCTGAGCGGCCATGTTGGAGTCGACCTCGTTGGACATCCCGATGCCCATCTGGACGCCCTGCTCGTTCATGATCTTGCCGCCGCCCTCGAGCAGTTCATCGAACGTGGCCGGGCCGTTTGGCAGACCGGCCTGCTCCCAGAGGCTCTTGCGGTAGTTGGCCGGATCCGGCGCGTAGCCGTGGTTGAAGGCGTAGTAGGTGTTGGTGGTTGGGTTGAAGGAGTTGCGCTTGGCGAGGTCCAACTGCGGACCGTGCCGGTTCGTCATCTCCTGAACCACGTCGGTCATATCCAGCATCGCCGGGCCGTACTGAGCGACGGGCACGATGTGCTCGATCAGATCGTGTCCCTGGCCGGCGCTAATCTCCGCCGCGATCGCCGCGGGTACGTCAGCGGTGTTGATGTGGTCGACCGTCGTGGTGACGCCGTTGGCCGTGCCCCACTCCTTGACGAAGTTGTCGAACCAGGTGTCGTAGGTGGGAACGAAGTGGCTCCACTGCAGGATCTTGAGCTCGGTGCCGCTGATGTTGACCGTCGGCGTCTGGAACGTCGTCGCCCGGGCCTTCAGTTGCGGGCCCATCGCCGCGGCCAGCGCCGCGGCCCCGGTGCCCTTCAGCAGGGTCCGTCGCGAGATTCCTGTTCCCCAAACTGGCGTGCGTCCTCGCATGTCCATCTCCCCCGACTGTCGACTTCTCCAATGAAGTAGGCGGTAGTAACCATTACCTGTCCACCGGCGTCAAGTATTCTCGCGTGGATTGAGCGTCGTAATTGCCACAACCGATACCTCTGCTGTAGTTGTTGACATTCTTGATCCACGACTGTAGATTTGCGGGCAACAACCAAAGAGCGCACCACTCCCATCCAGAGGGGCAGAGGGATCGGCCCGATGAAGCCCCAGCAACCTCCCGGCAACGCCGCCGGGCAGGTGCTAAGTCCGACAGGTCGACCTGGAAGATGGGGGCTCGGGGCAGCGCCGCCGACCCTGTCGTGGCGTGGTCTCGCACCCTCATCCATCTGGATGGGGGTTTTTTGTCGACGATGTTGGGCCGGTGATGACGCCGGCAAGAACGGGAAAGCGGAGGAAGCCATGGCCGAATCGGTCACGGTGTCGCGGGTAGGGAAACGGTTCGGGATGGGTGAGGCCGCGCTCCCGGTTCTTCAGGACGTCGGGCTGGAGATCGCCGCCGGCGAGTTTGTGGCTGTGCTCGGCCCCAGCGGCTGCGGCAAGTCGACGCTGCTCCGCTTGATGGCGGGCCTGGACCGGCCGTCAACCGGCACCGTTCGGCTTGGTGAGCAAGAGGTCACCGGAATCGACCCGCGCTGCGCGGTCGTCTTCCAAGAGCCGCGCCTGCTCCCCTGGAAGACCGTGGCAGCCAACGTCGCCCTTGGCGGGCGCCGGCTGCCGAACGCGCCGTCGCCGGAGGCGCTGCTGGAACTCGTCGGCCTGACCGGGTTCGGAGCCTCGCGCCCGCACCAGCTCTCTGGCGGCATGGCGCAGCGGGCCGCGCTGGCCCGGGCCCTGATCGGGCGGCCGGGTGTTCTTCTGCTGGACGAGCCGTTCGCCGCGCTCGACGCCCTGAACCGGATGCGGATGCAGGACCTGGTCGCCGGCGTCTGCCGGGAGCTGAGCCCCACTGTGGTGCTGGTGACCCACGACGTCGACGAGGCCCTCTTCCTGGCCGATCGCGTCGTCGTCCTTGGCCAGCGGCCGGCAACCGTGACGGCGACCCTGCCGGTCTCGCTGCCTCGACCGCGCGACCGCAGCGACCCCGCCCTCGCCGCGCTGCGGGCGGAGCTTCTCTCCCACGTCGGCTTCTCGTCTCCCGCAGCCGCCATGGATGTCGCGGCCGTCGCCTAACGATCTTTCACTCGTCGAGTTTCTGGAGGATTTCATGACCGCGACCCGACATCGCTGGACCACGCTCTTCGCCCTCGGCCTGCTGCTCCTGCCGCTGCTGGCAGTGACGGTCGGCCCGGCATCTGCCCAGGAGAAGCCGGAGGAGATCCGCCTCGACTACGCCTACTACAACCCCAGCAGCCTGGTGCTGCGCCGCTTCGGTTGGCTGGAAGAGGAGTTCAAGGCCGACGAGATCGGCGTCAAGTGGGTGCTGAGCGCTGGCAGCAACAAGGCCAACGAGTTCCTCCGCTCCGACGCGATCGACTTTGGCTCCACCGCCGGCTCCGCGGCCCTGCTGGCGAAGGCGAACGGCTCCCCGATCCAGACCGTCTACATCTACTCCAAGCCGGAGTGGACCGCCCTCG
>JAUJMG010000262.1 GCA_030446955.1 Thermomicrobiales bacterium | reverse complement strand
TGCCGGAGCCGGTGGAGGAGAACCTCTACCACTTCACGGACGAGGATTTGAAGCGACGCAACATCCCAACCTTGCCGGCCACCCTTGGCGAGGCCGTCCAGGAGATGGAGCAGGACGAGGTGGTGCGTGCCGCCCTCGGCGACCACGTCTTTGAGCGCCTCACGGAGGGCCAGCTCACCGAGTGGGGCGAATTCCGCCGCCACGTCTCGACCTGGGAGCGAGAGCGCTACCTGGAGGTCTATTAATCCTCCGTCATCGGTAACGAAGCGAGGGCGGCCTCACCGGCCGCCCTCGCTTCGTTACCGATGACCTGAGAGAAGAGGATTTTCTGGTGCGCGGGGCGTTCCGTTCAACCGCCCACGCTGTCACCGGCCGCAACTCCCGGGCGGTGAGCAGCGGGGTCGATGTCCTCCCACGAACCAGCCCCGTCGCTGTCCCACACTGGGTGCCAAACCGGATGGACAACCGGCGGGATCGCGGTAATCGGAATCCGGTAGCACCCTCGAGGTTGCCCTTCGGCGTAGCCCAGGATGACGGGGCCAGCTGCATACCAGCGCACGCCGACCCCGGCCGCACCATGCCGGCTCACAGCATCTGGTACGCTGTTCGGCTCGGGCCGCGGATCAGCCGCGAAGTGGGATTCGAGCCAAACGCCGAAGTCCCGCACGTCGCCGCCATCGCCGCGCCAAAGAGCGGCAATCCATCGATCGTGCGCGCGGGCCAAATCCCGAGAGGTTAGCATCGTTGGTCCTCCCTCGACCTGCCGGGATCACCGGGCCATCTGGCGATCCCAGCCGTTTGTTGAACTTTTGTTGTCTAGATTACCAAAGGTTGTCCAGGGCGTTCCATGCCTCTTTAGACCGAGCGAGCCCGGCAAAGACGTGGTTGACGCCTGGGGCAGGCGAGAAGGTTGCCGAACCTATTCCCTCCGGTTAGTGCATCGACCGCAGAAGTCGTCGCGTTGGCAGCACTGGTGGGTCCAGGCGGACGCAGACGGGGCACGGGATGTGCATCCCCTGGTGGTGTTGCCCGAGGGCGCGGCTCGTCGCCGGAGCCTGACCGGCCGGTCAAGCAGGAGGCACTCACATGGCGAACACCGGTAATGGTTACGATGTTTCACCAGAGGCGGTCGGCAAGTCCCGGACCGAGGGTTCGGACACCCCGCGGGGCGTCGGCAAGTGGCTAGGGCTGAACTGGATGATCTTTGGCGCGGTCGTGATCGTCCTCGCCATCGGGATCATCATCACCCTCGTTTTCGCCGCGTCGAATTAGCGCTAACCCTTCCCGCACCGTCGGGCGGTGTCGAGCCAGAGGTGGTGACATCCGCGGCGTGAACGTTGGAACTCGGTTCCGCTGCCGCATCCCCGCGTGCCACGTCTCTCCGCGCCTCGCCTCCCATGGGTGCCTCACCCAAGCGGTAGGTACGAAGCTCCTGCCGCAGGGAGGCGATCTCCAGGCGCGCTGCCGTGAGGTCTTCGCGCAGGGCTGCTGATGCTGCGGCGTTGCTGTCGCCTGTTCCCGCCCGCTCCTCGGCCTCGCGCCCGACAAGGTAACTGGCGATCGAGGCGGTCACGAAGCCGAAGACGCTCACGGCGAAGACCCGAATGAGGACGGCGATCACCCGGGCTTCAGGGCTGACAGCGTATTTCTCGTTGTTGATCGTCGTCACCATGGCGGCCGCCCACCAGAGCGCGTCGCCGAAGGACCTGATCGTGGCTCCTTCTGCGTTGCGATCGAAGAAGAGGACCCCGACCGCGCCGGCCAGCGTGACGAGGATGGTCAAGGTGCCCACATAGGCGAGACGACGGCCCCCGCTGACCCGGCGCAGCACGCGCATCCCCCGGTTGACCCCACCCAGGAGACGCACCAAACGGAGAGAGCGGACGGCGCGAACAGCACGCAGGGCGCGGAGGGGGCGCAGGAACGGCAGGGCCAGTGACAGGGCTCCCAGCCAGTTCTGTTGCAAGAACCGCAGCTTGGACGGCGCGACGACGAAGCGGATCGCAAAGTCGGCGAGGAAGATGATCCAGATGATCACGAAGGCACGGTCCAACCACGCCCGCGCTGCGACAGAGCTGACCGCGTCTGCGTAGTCGACCAGAAGGAGCACGAGAAAGACGAGCCCGAGACCCACCATCACAGGCTCAAGCATCGCCTGCAAGTGCTCGAGGAGTTCGAAGCGCTCCACCGTGCCAGGGGCGCGGTCAGCCTGGTTTTCGTCGGACTGTGGCGTTCTGTCCTCGGGCATCCTTGATCCCTTGCCGGAGCGGTCCCCGTCCTCGCGTGGCCCGGGGCACGCAGGAACGGGGCCAGATGGTGAACGGCTGATGCGGGCGAGGTATCAACTGTCGCCTACGTCCCATCTAGACTTGACGCATCCACAGGGTTACAGAACCCTCATAGCCACTCATCGCGACGGGCTGCCTTCCGTTGGGGTGCGCGGTCAAGGTCAAGCGGGCGAAAGCAGACGGGAGCATGGGCAGTGAATCTGGACAGCCTCTCTCGGGATTACCTGGTCCTGGCGTTCGGCATCGAGCGGCACCTGCCGGGCTACGTCGACAGCTATTTCGGCCCGGCGGAGGTGCGGGAGAACAGAGCCGCCGCGGAGCCGGCGACGCCGGAAGGCTTGCTGGAGCAGGCCGAGGTGCTGGCCGAGCAGGTGGCCGATGGGGAGGGACCGCCCGACCGGCTGGGGTTCCTCGGGGCGCAGGCGCGGGCGATGATCGCGACGTGCCGCAAGCTCGCCGGTGACGACCTCTCCTATGCCGACGAGGTTCGCGGGTGCTTCGACATCGCCCCAACCCGAACCCCGGAGGCGGTGTTTGAGCAAGCGATCGCTGAGTTGGACGATCTCTTGCCGGGTGACGGCCCGGTGAGAGAGCGAATGGTTGCCTGGCGGCGGCGCTTTGAGGTGGCCCCTGAGGTGGCTCGAACGCTGCTTGACGTGGTGGTGCCGGAGGTCCGACGACGGACGCTGGAGGTAGTGGACCTGCCGCCAGAGGAGGCAGTTGAGTTCGCGTTTGTCTCTGACAAGCCGTGGAGCGGCTACAACTGGTACCTGGGCCGATCCCGATCGCGGGTGGAGCTCAACACCGATCTGCCGATCCGGGCCAACGCGCTGACGGGTCTAATCTGTCACGAGGCGTACCCCGGCCATCACACGGAGTGGACGCTGAAGGAGCACCACCTCTACCGGGATCGTGGGTTGGGCGAGTTCGCGATCCAGTTGATCCACACCCCGCAGGCCGTGATCGCCGAGGGCATCGCGACGCTGGCGGAGTCGATCCTGTTCCCGGATGGCGATCTGCATCGCTGGCAAGCGGAGCGCCTCTATCCCCTCGCGGGCTTGGAAGGTGATCCAGAGCGGGAGACGCGGTTGGACGCGGCCCAGCGGGCGTTGCGGGCGGTGAACGCGAACGCCGCGCTGCTGCTACACGCGGACGGTGCTCCAGAGGAGGAGGTGGTGGCCTACATCGCCCGCTACGGGTTGCGGGACGAACCTGAGGCGCGGCAGAACCTGCGCTTCATCGCCGACCCGCTCTGGTGCGCCTACGTCTTTACCTACCACGCCGGCCGGGATCTTCTAGGGCGCTGGCTCTCCAATGGGTCTCGGACAGAGCGGTTTCGCAGGCTGCTGACTGAGCCTGTCTGGCCGTCGGAGGTCGAGGAATGGATCGCGGCGGAGGCTGGGGAAAGGGCTGCGCCCCACTAACAGCGATACCACCCTTCCGGCTTGCTGTCGCCGCCGTGTCGTGACGAGGCAAGACATCACCGGAAGGCGGGAGCGAGCAACTGCCTAGGACCGGGCCTGGGCAAGACGAAAACGGAGGACGGCCCCGAGTTTCCTCGGGGCCGTCCTCCATACGCAACCGGGCGAAGCGCCGGCAGCGGCACGGGCCTAGCGGAAGAATCCGTAAGGGCGGATGGTGCTCTCGTGGCGGAGCAGGTCGCGGCGCGCCTCGTCGGCGGTCGGGTAGCCGGCGCCGGAGCGGGCGATTTCGGAGTAGTAGCGCTCGAAACGAGAGCCGGAACGGCGGGTCGGGCGGTTGAGCAACTGGCGCAAGGTCTTCACGGTGTCCTCCTGAGGTCTTCGACGTTGAGATCATGATATCACATTTTCGCGATAGTGTCATAACGGAATGTGAATGGCGTAGCAGATGTCACACCCGGAAGGAGGACCGGGGGAACCTTGTTCACGATCACGGCAGCCACGCGGCTCCTCAGCGGTCGTCCAGGAGATACGTAAGATGCTCTTTACGGACAAAACGTAGTGGTGAGCGCTTGGTCGGGAAGCATGACTTGGTCGACGCGGGATGGGGTGCAGCTCTACTACGAAGAGGCTGGGGACGGGTCGCCGCCGCTACTCCTTATCCACGGTGGGGGCTGCGACCACACTGCCTTCGGACCCCAGGTTGCCCATTTCCGGGCCAAACATCGAGTCGTGGCAGTGGAGCTTCGTGGGCACGGGAAAAGCGATGCGCCGATCCAGGAGTACACGATTCCCGGCTTCGCCGCCGATCTTGCTTGGCTCTGCGAGCGCTTGGGTCTGCAACAGCCCGTGCTGATCGGCCATAGCTTAGGCGGCAGGATCGCCATTGAGCTTGCCGCCCAGGCCCCTCAACTCCCCGCTGCCGTCGTAATCGTGGAGTCGACGATCTTGCCGCTCAGCAGCGGGACGGATATCCCACCGCTGGCTGCAATGCTACGGGAGCCTGGTTACCAGGAGGCGGCGCGCGAGTTCTTCGAGCGCACGCTCTTCCTTCCGACCGACGATCCCGTGTGCAAGGCCCACCTCGTCCAGCAGATGGTGGGGATGCCGCAGCATGTCTTGGCCTCGGCCTTCGCGAACACCTTCGCCTGGGACGGAGAGACGGCGGCCGCTGCATGCACTGTGCCGCTGCTCCTGATTTCCGGAGCGACCGTGACCAACGATCTGACCCGCCTCCGCCAGTTGTGCCCGCAGATCGTCCACGGCCAGACGGTTGGGGCGGGGCACTTCAACCAGCTTGAAGTGCCCGATCAGGTGAATGCCATGATCGAGCGCTTCCTCGCCGTCTCCTTGCTGCATCGGGCGGCCGAGGCATCTCCGGCATGCTCGGATTGCGCGTCGGACACCGGATGAAAGCAACTGCGACTCCGACCGGGTCGTAGCCAGACGGGGTACCCAAGGGGCTTGTCTGGCAGTGGCCGGCTCCAAGGGGTCCAACTGCTCGCCCAGAGCTCAAGCGGGACGCCGAGCTAGATGGCCCTGGTTCGGCAGCCTACCGACGACCACGTCCCCGATCCCCACACCGTGAGGGACGGCGAAGCCCCCGCGGCTCGCCCGGTTGGCCACCGCCTCTCGCGCTGCGTCTCCGACACGTCGAGGTATTCCTCCGGCGCCGCATGCCCTCTATTCAAGTGATCAAGAGGTGCCGGGAAGGGTGGCACCACGCATCGACGCACCGGCCACCAGCCGGTTGCCAGCGCCGAACGACGGGTGTAGGATAGCGAATGTACGTACACCTTCTTGGCGCCTCTTCCCGTCCACCCATAGCCGCGAGCGATAAGGCTTTGCGGCGTCAGGAGGACATGTGATGCAGCGGTGGGAGTACCGAACACGAACCCTTGGCGTCGCATTCGGTGCGGACTGGCTCCACGAGCGACTTGCCGAACTGGGTGAGCAAGGGTGGGAACTGGTGGTAGCGCTGCCGCTTGGCGGCGGGACTTCGGTAGATCACCACACCTACGTCTTCAAGCGACCGAAGGCCGACCCAGCGATGCCGGTCGCGCCACGGGCAGAGGTGGAAGCGCCGCCCGTGATCGGCCCAACGGCGCACCCAGGTCGGGCTGCGTAGCATTTGCCCAAGGTGCGCGGCTGACGGTAGGTGGCGGCGCTGGACCGCGTGGCGCCGGCCACAGTCTCGGGCGTCCTACCCGAAGAGGTAGGGAACAACCTACCCTTCACCTAGTTGACTCGGGCCGAATTCGTACCTACTCTGGTTGCGGATCGTTTCCTTGAGGAACTATGCAGACGAGCAGCCGGTTCGCCGTCGCCATCCACGTGCTTGCGCTCAACCTCCTGGCAGAAGCCGAGGCTGGGTGGATGACGTCGGAGCAGATGGCGGCCAGCGTCAACACGAACCCGGTGGTG
>JAUJMG010000261.1:2175-6145 GCA_030446955.1 Thermomicrobiales bacterium | reverse complement strand
CCCCGAAGGCCACCACTTCGGCCACATCCGGAGCGTCCTCCGCGATCAGGAGTTTGATGGTCATGGTGCCCCTCCGTCTGCCCGGCGCGAGAGCTCAATGGTGAAGGATGTCCCTCCCTCCGGCACACGCTCGGCCCAGATCTGTCCCCCGTGGAGTTCAACGATGGAGCGGGCAATCGTCAGGCCGAGGCCGGACCCTCCCGCCGCACCATCGAGGCGGTGGAAGCGGCCGAAAACCGCCTCCATCTCGGGCTCCGGAATGCCAGGTCCATTGTCGCGCACCATGAGCCGGATCTCATCGGCTCCCGCTCGGCCGGAGATGGTGATGCGAGTGCCAGGAGGAGTGTGGATGTTGGCGTTGGCGAGCAAATTCACCAGCACCTGCTCCAGGCGCCGCGCATCCCCCTTGATCGGCAGCGGTTCGGGGAGGTCGACTTCAAGGTCCTGGTCCCGTTGTTCGAGGAGGGGATGCATCGCCGACATCGCGTTGGTCACCACGGCACGCAGATCGAGCGGTTCTTGATCGAGGCGCAAGGTGCCGGTCTCGAGTTGGCCGGATGCCAGGAGGTCGTCGATCAGGAGGCTGAGGCGTTCCGTGTTGCGTCGAGCGTTCGCCAGCAAGCGGCGCTCCTCCTCCCGGAGGCGATCACTAGCGCTCGCGTCTAGCATGCCGATCCCGGCGCGGACGGCCGTGAGGGGAGTCCGCAGCTCATGGGAGATCGACCCGATGAAGTCAGACCGCAGACGCTCGTGCTCCTCTAGCCGCATCGCTTCCTCGCGCATCAGCGACGCCACTTCCGCTTGGCGGGCCAGCCTCCGCGCCATGACCGCCGTGCCGATGCCGATCATCAGCAGCACCACCATCCGCGCGGCCAGTTGGCGGAGATTCCCGGCGCTGGGCGACCACTGTGGAAGGGTTGGAGCGATGACGACAATGACGATCGCGACGGCTAGGGTGTAGACCACCGTCGCCCGCACGGGCCAATACGTCGCCGCAGTGACCACAGCCAGGTAGAAGGAGACGAAGAGCGGACCTCCCGGTTCGGCATCTAAGAAATAGAGCAGGCCAGCCGTCGGCAGGTCAAACAGGGGCACCCAGCTATATGTGCGGAGGCTGGAGATGCGCCGCCGGGTGACCTCGATCACCACGTTGTAGCCGATGAATGCCAGCACATATGGCCACAACTGGTGACCCCAGCGGCCTGGAACGGGCCACGCAAGCGTGATGAGCAGCATCGTCGCCAGGATCGTCCAGCGCAGCCAGGTGAGCGCTGGGTCGAATTGATGAGCTGGCGTTCCCTGCTCATCAGGGCGCGAATTGAGCGGCTGTGATGAGAACATGGGACTGGTGTTCCGACCTGGCTACTCTGCTTGGGAAGGAGAGGGTCGACGGACCTGCATCCTGCCCCTCTCCAGGCGCGCGATACCCTGCGCCTCGACATGCCGCGGCCAACTTTTCCTCGCGGACTGTTCCATCATAGGCCATCGGCCACCCCAGACCACGACCGAGCGATTGCGCAGTTGTTGTCCTCCTGGCACTCGCTTCACCTCCGATCGCTCTCACCTTCTCGACGGCTCTAGACGAAGCTGCGCAACGCAGAACGCCGTCGCCGCCTCGCCCGTCAGTCTACGCCCGGGCGGAGGGATGGAAGCGATGAGTTCGTCAAGGGTCAGTGGGGTGGTGGAGCTGAGGGCGATCATCGGCCTCGTTCACCCGCGTTTACCAATCTTTACTGGCTGTTTACGGTCTCTTACCGTCATGTTCATCTTTCGTGGCTACGATCCTCTATGAGTGGCTACGATGCGTCCCTGGTTCGCAACCTTCTGGCAGCAGGCGAACGAGGTCATGTTGGCTACTCCAGGTCCCGGGGCTCAACACGAGATCCCCATGCACGAGGTCAGGCTGTTCACGCGGCCCGCTGCACAGAAGCGGGGGCGAGGATGCGGTGATCGGAGCTGTTGAGAGAGGCCATGAAGCGCTGGTTAGTCGATTGGGAACTCCTCGTCGGTTTCGTCGCCATGGCGGCGCTGCTCGTCGCCCTGGGGGTGCTTGGGCTGTTAGCCAGTGCGTGAGCCGGCCGGCTGCCCGAACCTGCGCCGGCACAACCCAGGCGATCCGGGGTCACGCTCGTGTTGGTCATGTCGCAATCCTGGACTCTCACTGGGTCAGCCGTAGGTCGATTCGCCCTGCCCCTTTTTCCAACAGGCTCGAATGATCCTCCCGGTCACTCAGGCCATCCTCAGCTGCCAACGCACCGTGGTGTTCGACCAGTCGTTCCAGGACCAATTCTTGGCTCAAGAGCGGTATGTCCGGCCGGCCACGACCGGGCTGAGCGCGGTGGCGATGGTGCTGCTCATCCGGCATGCTGCCTGCCATCGAGGGGTCGAGCCAGAGTTCGTGTTTCGGCCGCTCGTCCGGCTCGCCAGGCACTTCATGTCGTGGGGCCCATCTCCCCTGATGCTGTTCATCTGCGCCGACTGCTACCTGATCTCCACGGTCGTGAGGGGACAGTGGACGGTGAGCTGAATCTAGTCGAGTCACCTGCTCTGGGTCTTCGTCTCACTGAGACGCGTCCTCCCTCGGCACTCCCCCCAGCGCCTCACCCATCCCCAGCGCCGCCTGGTTATCATCGCCCCGAGTGGAGAACGGTCCGCCGTCGAGGTTTTTCGTTCGTCGGCACCGCCCAGCCGGATCGTTAGGCCCGATCGTGTCACCATCCAATCCTGGGCCTGTCCAGGATGATGGCCGAGATGCTTGCCGGACCGAGCCCTGACTTAAAGCACGACAATCGCGGCGGGGAGCAGTGGTGGCGGTAACGAAGGCTCTCGTCGTCATCCGAGAATCGGGAAAGGTGTCGGTTCCGAGCGTCCCATCGAAGACGGCGTGGTGCGGACGCGGGAGGACTGAGCGTGCGAGGAAGAGGGATGCGGCGGTGGTTCACCGCCGGCACGGTTGGACTGCTGCTGACCTTCATGCTCGCTGGCGGCATAGTGGCCGGGCTCGTCCGCCTAGGCGGCTACTGCGGTGCCGACTTCCTCCCCATCGAGGTCGACCTCGCAGTTGAGCCGTACATTCAGAACGTGACTGCCACCGCAGCGACCATCATGTGGCGCACGCCGCTGGAGAGTGAAGGTGCCGTCTCCTTCGGGAAGACCCCCGATCTCGGCCGGACGGTCGCGAGCGACGACGCACACGTCCACACCGTGCGCCTGACCGACCTCGAGCCGAACACAAGGTACTTTTACCGGGCCGAAACCCTCGGCATGCCGGGCGACCTGGATTCGTTTCATACCCCGCCGGGACCAGATGGAACGATCACGGCGGCCGTGGTGGGCGACAGCGGCTCTGGCAACCCCGCGCAATACCAGGTCGCCGAGGTGATGCTGGCCATGGAACCGGACCTCGTCCTGCACACCGGTGATGTCGTCTACCCTCGGGGCGGCGAATGCCGTTACGACGACCGATACTATGACCCCTATCGGGACCTGATCGGCTCTGTTCCGGTCTATCCAGTGCTTGGCAACCATGATGTCCTCACCGACAACGGCGAGCCGTACCTGGAGGCGTTCGAGTTGCCGGCCGACGGCTCCGGCACCGAGCGGTTTTACTCCTTTGATGTCGGCCCGGTGCATGTGGCAGCGCTCGACAGCGAGCTCTACTACCGGGATGACTCGATCCCCCCGGCCGTCCAGAAGGCCTGGCTGGTTGAGGATCTCCGCCAGACGGACCGCCCCTGGAAAGTCGTGGTCATCCATCGCCCGCCGTTCAACTCATCCCCCTATCACGGGCCTGATCCCCAGGTGCTCGAAGACCTCGTCGCGATCTTCACCGCTGAAGGCGTGGATGTGGTTTTCGCCGCCCACGAGCACGTCTATGAGCGGCTCAAGCCGATCGACGGCGTCACTTACTTCGTTACCGGCGGTGGGGGCGGGAGATTGCGCAGCGTGGGCACGAGCGATCTGACGGCGG
>JAUJMG010000261.1:0-2075 GCA_030446955.1 Thermomicrobiales bacterium | reverse complement strand
TTCTGAATCACTACGTGCGCCGCGATCGCCATGGCGACCTTTTCCCAGCCGAGCGGAAGCATTGATAGGAAGATCGCGATCCGGCCAGTCCATGGACCGATACGCGGCAACGCCTCGAAGATGCCGGCGAAGATCGCAATGAGGACCGGGTAGGGTGACCCTAGGAAGAACAGCGTCACGAAGATGAGGAAGCCGACGATCACCATCACGATGAGCCTAGCTCGCAGGTAGGCCCCAAGCCGGGCGCCCATCTCATCCAGCACTCGACGGGTGGTCACCCGGTGGCGCGGCTGGAACAGGGAGAGCAACAGGTCGATTAGTCGCTCCTTCGTCAGCAGGAGCAAGAACGCCAGCGTCAAGATCGTGACGAAGGAGAAGAAGAACTTGGCAAGAGCCGCCGGTATCTCCAGGACCCAGCCCGTCACTTCGCCTCCAGCTCCGTAGGCGGCCACCGTCAGGCGCGCGTCAAGCTGCTCGATGATCGGGTATTCCTGTCCCAAGTCCTCAACCCGTTGTTGCAGCTGTTCCGCCTGGTCGACCCACTGAGGTAGGGCCGCGGCGATGTCCACCGCCTGACCGACGAGACGAGGCAGGACATACCAGCCAATGCCGGCGAGGACGCCGAAGATCGCCAGGTAGATGAGGCCGATGGCGACAGGACGAGGCACGCCGCGCTGCTCCAGGCGATGGACGGGGCTGGCGATGCCGCTCGCAAGCAGGACCGAGAGGAAGAGCAGCACCAGGAGGAACTGGAGCTGGAGCAGCAGGTAGAACCCTGCCGCCGTGAGGCCCGCAAGCAGGAGCGCCGTGTAGAGGCTGGGGACATCGGCTAGCCGGGAGCGGACTCCCGAGCGTGTCCACCCCAAGCCCATCTCTTCAGGCCCTGCCTCGCTCATGCCGCTCCGCCTTCCTTCACGGCCGGCACGTGCCGCCGCATTGTGGACGATGTCGAAGTGCCAACAACCTGCCGTCCGTTCGCCACGTCGATCACGTCGCGGTCGTGCCGCACAGCGTTCGACACGCCGCGCCCTGAGACCAGCCGCTATTCTCAACAGGGAGGGCCGCAGCGTGTCCGTTGCGCTTGACGTCCCGGATTGTGGGTACCGATAAGACGGCCCCGACCATGCCGCTTGGGGTGACGTGGGCAAGCCTGGGGTGGCCGATGTCGGCCTGGCGGCCTAGGGTGGAGGTGCTGCGTCATCGGCCCCGCTTGCCCCGCACCATCCGGACCGCCACCAGGATCCCGCTGAGGTGAACGCCCCAGTGGCCCAGGACGTCGAGCGGATCGGAAATCTTCCTACTGTGTAGTCGGGATTGGCGGTCAAGGAGAAGATGACCACCTCGGGGATGAACAAGACCGCCCACTCTCCCCCCGTCCCGCTCGTCGCTCCGCGCGCTCCTGCAGGGCAATCGCATCTTGTTGCTGGCAGCCTCGATCCGCGAATTACGGCCACCGGGTGAGTTTTGAAGCATGTGGCCGGGAGTGAGATGTGACAAGGATGAGGCGAGCCCCTGTGTGCTGGTCGGTCGTGCGGACACCGCAACAGGGCACCCCGAGCGAGCAACGGTTGCGTAAGAGGACTACTCTATTGTTGTAGATGGAATTGCCCTGCTCACTCCTGCCGTGCGCTTGAGAGTCGTGCCTCCCCGCCCTAATGTTCCGCTCCCTGATGTGCCGATTACGCACAGTTGAAGGGTCTGCATTTGGGAGACCGTCAATGGCACACCAAGCCGTATCACTCAGGGTTTCCATGCTCAGCCCCCCACGACTTGGCCTGTGCCTACGATAGCTTCCTTGCGGCCTTGTGGCGCAGCGATGAGGCTACCGCGACACGCTTGCTCGAATGGCTAGAGGCCGTTAGGGACTTTGGGGAGCGCTAGAATGGCCCGATGGAAATCGTCGTGCCCGCTCGCAACCCCTACCCGAGCGACGTGAGCAACGAGGGAAGGACCTTCGTGGCCCTCTCCGTGACGTTGATGGACGAGGTCTTCAACAGCCTGTGCTCCATAGTTCGCGGCGGGCTGCACTGGCGTCTGATGCCGCACGACCTTCCCTCCTCGCCGGCGGTCTACCA
>JAUJMG010000260.1 GCA_030446955.1 Thermomicrobiales bacterium | reverse complement strand
ATCCGTTGCAGGAGCTTCGTCAGATTCGCGGACGAGAGGGAGGTAGCGGACTGGATGTCAGGATCGCCAAGCAGTGCCGCCACGGAGGGAAGCGCGCGAACGCCCCTCGCCTCGGTGCCAGACATCGCCGCCTTCTTCGCCATCCGTACCTTCCTGTCGTGTCACCAGACAACAAAAAGGGGAGCGGCATAAGCCACTCCCCAACCGGTCGGGGCGAGAGGATTCGAACCTCCGACCTCAGCGTCCCGAACGCTGCGCGCTAACCGGGCTGCGCTACGCCCCGCCGAATCCAGAGGATACCATGTGGATGTTCCTCCAGCAACCCGTTTTACATGGCCCGCCCATGTCGCCACCGGCACCGATCGTCACCAGAAACGCTCCGCCTGTTATCAGCCAAATTCGTCGTTGACGACGACAACATACATCAACATCGCATATCCGGTCATGAAGAGCCGCGGCCGGTCTAGCGGTTGTTGCACCTTCTCCGCCTTGAGTTGTCGATCACCTTCTTTGAGGCGGAGGAGCAGGGCGCTGATGTGCTAGCATGGACCTATGGTCCCTAATGGGATCTGCCCGCGTAGCTCAGTGGATAGAGCGCCACCGTCCTAAGGTGGGCGTCGGGGGTTCGAGTCCCTCCGCGGGCACCGGTTATGCGGTCCCTGTGCGACCGTATCGTGAGGCTCATCTCCAATCTGAGCGTCGCACATCTCCCCGTCGTCGGATGGTGGGGAAGCAGCCCGGAGGCACGCCGCCTTGGAACTGCAATTTAGGGCTCTCGACCTTTCCGATGCTCCCGCACTGAAGGATTTCGCCCTGGCCCGAGCGGCGACCTTGGATCACCTGGTTGATCGGGTGGTCGATGCTCAGATGGAGTTGCGACGGCGCCATCAGCGTTCGGGCGGCGAATCAACCAAAGTGCAACTCACCATTCAGATCGGACGCCAGTTGCTACGGGCTGAGGAAGAGGACCACGACGCGCGACGGGCGATCGACCAGGTCGTCGACAAGATGGCGAGGCAGATCCGTCGGTACCACGACAAGCGCACCGACCGGAAGGGCCGGCGGCCGCCCGTCGCCGTTCCCGATGTTGTCCCACTCAATGATCTGCCTGATGATGAAGTTTCCTTCCCTACTTTGGTGCGCAGCAAGCGGTTCGCGATGAAGCCGATGGATGTCGAGGAAGCCATCGACCAACTCGAGCTTCTCGGCCATGACTTCTTCCTGTTCCAGAATGTGGAAGAGGACCAGATGAACGTCGTCTACCGGCGGCGTGACGGCTCCTACGGCCTCATTGGGCCGGAGCGCGGCTAAAGTTAGGCTCTAATCTCAATAGCCTCTGCTATCATCTCGTAAGTGGCTAGGTCCGCGGGCCGCTTGATGATGCGGCCTTGTTCTTGCGCCACTGCCGGAAACGCCGACCGCTCTGGCTTTGTCGAGCGCCTAGGGCAACCGGTCGGCACGCTTTAAAGCGAAAGGCAGCTCAGGCACCGTGAACCCCTACGGCTACGAGGGGCCGCCGGTCTTCGGGTACGAGACCGATACCCCGCTCCGTCGCGCCGCCTTCATCTGCGTCCACACCTCGCCCCTTGCGGCGCTTGGACAGCAAGATGCCGGCGGAATGAACGTCTACGTCCGCGACCTTGCCTGTCAGTTGGCCCGGCTCGGGCTCGAAGTCGATATCTTCACTCGTCGCACCGATTTGCACTCCCCCGAACTGACGCTCATCTGCCCCGGCGTCAGGGTAATCAACGTCACGGCTGGCCCGTCACGTCCCATCGACAAGACCGAAATTTTCCCGTTCCTCCCCGACTTCGCCGCCGAGGCGGCACTTTTCTCCCTTCGTCACGGCGTCCGCTACGACGTGATCCATAGTCACTACTGGCTCTCCGGCTGGGCTGCTCACCTCCTCCGGCGTTACTGGGACACTCCCTTCGTCCAGATGTTCCACACTACGGCTCACATGAAAAACGCCGTGGCCGGGAGCGGGGACCGGGAGCCTGCTCTCCGCCTCCAGATCGAGCGCCGCCTCATCCAGCTGTCCGACAGCTTGATCGCCGCGAACCCTGCAGAGCGCGCCGACCTGATCTGGCGTCAACACACCGCAACGGACAAGGTCTGTACCGTGCCGCCCGGCGTTGACCTCGATCTCTTCTACCCCAGGGATCGCAGCGACGCCCGGCGTCGCCTCGGTCTTGAGGCGGATGCCCAGATTGTCTTGTTTGTTGGCCGTGTCGACCCGATCAAAGGCATCGATACCCTTCTCCACGCCGTGCGCCACCTAAGGGCCTCGTCAGAACCGCTCCCAACGGTTGTCTTTGTCGGGGGGGAGTTGGACGAGCAGGGTCAACCGACGGGCGCACTGGCGGCGATTGCAAACGACGCTGCCGCTCTCGGGGTCGCGGACCGATTTCAATTTGTCGGCTCCCAGCCGCAGGACCGGCTTCCATTGTTCTACGCGGCTGCGGACGTGGTGGCGGTGCCGTCCCGCTACGAGTCATTCGGGCTCGTCGCCGTCGAAGCGATGGCATCGGGCACGCCCGTCGTAGCCTCGAGCGCCGGTGGGCTGACGTTCACCGTTGAAGACGGTGTCGCGGGCCTCTTGGTTCCGCCGCAGCAGCCGAGCGCACTCGCCGCCGCTCTCCAGCGCGTTCTCTCCGACGATACGCTCCGGGCGAATCTCTCCGAAGGCGCCCTCCAATGCGCGTCCCGGTTCGCTTGGCCTGCCGTCGCGACGTCCATGCTTCATATCTACGAGCGACTGGCCGAGGGCCACCGGGCCAACCTCTGCTGCGACGAAGAGATTTATGCCTGAGGTCGATTCGGTCGGTAAGCCCCCTGCGCCCGTTTCGTTTCTGTCCATGGCCAGTCCGCCCGGATAGCGTTCTTGCCGCCGGCCTCGCTGATCCATCGCTGACATGGCTGGGTGACACGGATGGAAGCTGGCTCAAAGAAGCCCGGCAGCAAGAGAACGGGGACGTCCGTAACGGACGCCCCCGGCACAGGCTTCTTCGCTAATTCCCTAGCTCACGCGACGCTCAAATGGCAGCCACCGCGCGCCGGTAAACACCGAGGAACTCGCCGATCTGCTCCTCGTTGACGGTCAACGGCGGGATGATCCGGATCGCCTGGTCGTACGTCCCGCAGGTCAGAAGCAAGACGCGATCCTCCATGCACGACGCGATCCCGCTCGCCGCAGCGGCAGGGTTCGGTCCACCGTCCTCGGTCACGAACTCTGTCGCGACCATCAGGCCCAGGCCTCGCACATCCCCGATGACCGGGTGATCGGTCTGGATGTCGCGCAGGCCATCCATCAGGACCCGTCCCATCCGGGCCGCGTTCTCGACCAGGCCTTCGTCCTTAATCACCTGCAGGGTCGCGAGAGCCGCAGCAGTCCCCACCGCATTGCCGCCGTAGGTGCCGCCGTGAGCACCAGGTGCCCACTTGTCCATGATCGCCCGGTCCGACACGACCGCGCTGACGGGCATCCCGGAGGCGAATCCCTTCGCCACCGTCATGATGTCAGGTGCGACCCCGAAGTGCTCGAATGCCCACATCTTCCCAGTGCGACCCATTCCCGACTGAATCTCGTCCATGATCAACAGGATGCCGTGCTCATCGCAAAGTTGGCGGACGTTCTGCACCCACCGCGCCGGCGGCACGATGTATCCGCCCTCCCCCACGACCGACTCCATGAGGATCGCGGCAACATCGTCCGGCAGCACCGTGGTATCGAAGAGCTGCTTCAATTCGGCGAAGTACTGGAGATCCGCGTCTTCGGGGGACCCCTTGTACGGGCTGCGGAAGACGTACGGATATGGCGCGTGGTAGACGCTCGGCAGAAGCGGCTCGTAGTGGCCCCGTACCTTCGCCCGTGACGTCGTTACCGTCATCGCTCCGTGCGTTCGTCCGTGGAACGCTCCCCGGAAGGCGATGATTGCCGGGCGGCCCGTTGCAATCTTCGCCAGCTTGAGCGCCCCCTCGATGGCCTCCGCTCCGCTGTTTGTGAAGAAGACCTGGTTGAGGTTGGCAGGGAGGGTCGAGGTCAACTCAAGTGCGGCGCGCATCATCGGCTCATGAGCGAAAATGTTCGCCTGCGCATGGATGATTTTTCCGGCCTGCTCCCGGATCGCTTGCACCACCCGCGGGTGGCAGTGCCCCGTATTCGTGACGGCAATGCCTGAGGTGAAATCAGTCCAGCGGTTGCCGTTGATGTCCCAGACGTAGGTGCCCTCGCCTCGGTCCACCACCACAGGCGAATACCGGCCGACGACCCTGGGGATGAGATCTTCTGGAACTAGCCGAATCTCTTGGACCACGTGCTCACCCTCCACAGACCGCCCGGTTACACCAGCGAGAGACCGGATCACAATCTCGTCATCCGGAGCGTTTGGACCGTTGCCTACGTCGCTCCGCAGCACGGGCCGCTACGAACCGGATCTCCGGTTGGCCTGCTTCTCCCGCTCCTTCTGGTCTTTGTAAAACTTCTTGGTCTTCGGAACCGGCTTCGCATCCTCGAGAGCCTGCCGCTCCCGAGCCGCGCTCCCGGCAACATCCAGTTCCTCTTCTAACCGGACGAAATCGTTGTAGATGCGGACGTTTCCGTTCGCTGCCGGCGTCCGCATCAGCATCCGGACGAGTTGGATCAGGGAGTTGGCGGAAGCGGGTGCCGCCGCTGGCAACGCTGCTCGGCGCATGATCTGATCGACAACCTGGATCGAGGCCGGGTCGGCGCCATTCGCCTCGAGCCGATAACGGATGTTTTGCAGCCCCTCAAGCACGTTCACGGGCGCCTCCTGAAGTGATGGATGATCGACGCGCCGCGCGGCGCAAGGGCTCAATGAGTATACCATCGGCCTACCCTCGGCCTGGCGGCGAACCGGCCACCGTGGTACCCTCAAGGGTACGGTTGCCAGGGGTGCGCGGCGCGCTGAGAGTGTAGCCAGAACGGTTACCAACCCTCCGAACCTGATCCGGCTCGTACCGGCGAAGGGACGGCAACGGCCCATACAATGGGCATCCCCATGCGCCGTCGGCCTCGCCGTCGGCGTTGTTGCGTTTTCGGGCCACCGCTGCCCGTCACAGAGGCGCTCTCGTGCTTGATCTCCCTGCTGCTCCCACGCCACCGAAAGCCATCACGGTTGCCGGCTCCGACTCCGGCGGCGGCGCTGGTATTCAAGCCGATCTCAAAACGTTCGCGGCGCTCGGTGTCTATGGAACGTCCGCCCTCACTGCTGTGACCGCCCAGAACACCCGCGGGGTGTTTGCCGTAGCCGAGGTGCCGGAGGAGATCATCGTCGCCCAGATCGACCTGCTCATGGAAGATATCGGCGCCGACGCCGGCAAGACGGGTATGCTCTCCAGCCCGTTGATCATCGAAGTCGTTGCCGATCGGCTCGATGCCTGGGGAGTCTCAAAACTCGTCGTTGATCCGGTGATGGTGGCCAAGAGCGGCGACCGGTTGCTGCAACTCAACGCCGAGGATGCGCTAAAACAGTTCCTAATCCCAATCGCGCACGTTGTTACCCCCAATATCCCGGAGGCCGAAGTACTCACCGGCCGCAAGATCACGACCGAAGCCGACGCGCGAGACGCGGCGCGCGTGATCGCCCAGATGGGCTGCCGCTACGTGATTATCAAGGGGGGCCACCGGGAGGGTGATCCGGTCGATCTGGTCTACGACGGCAGCAACTTTGTCGAGTTGCCGGCGGAGCGCATCCACACCCAGAACACCCACGGCACCGGCTGCACATTCTCCGCAGCCATCACGGCCTATCTCGCGTGCGGGCTCGACACACTGGACGCCATGATGCAGGCGAAGACATTCATTACTGAGGCCCTGCGCCGGAGCTACAGCGTCGGTAGCGGCCACTCACCGGTCAACCACTTCCACATGAAGACTGGCGCGCTCACCTCGCTGCCGGGAAAGGAACGCTAAATGGTCGCCCGTCCTGATGCCCCGCTTACCATTGCCGGCAAGACCTTCAGCAGCCGTCTCATGCTTGGTACTGGCAAGTACCGGAGCAGCGCGGAGATGAACGCGGCCTTCGCGGCGTCGGGATCGGAGATCATTACAGTAGCGCTTCGCCGGATCGATTTTGATGATCCCCAGAGCCGCTCGGTCCTCGAGGATGTCGACTGGAGCCGGTACACCATCC
>JAUJMG010000259.1 GCA_030446955.1 Thermomicrobiales bacterium | reverse complement strand
GATCCTGGAGTGGCTCTAGCTTTGCAGACACGCCCTAGTCCTGCCGCTCGCCGTGGTCGCACTAGCAGGCTGCTGAAAAAGGCCCCCTGGGGGACCGAACGGTCGCGGGCGGCGGCGATATGCGTCCGTTGGCATCGACCGAAGCCGGGGATGTGGCCCAGAGGAGTGCCGAGGGGCAGCTGCATGCTGGCTCGGGACCTCTGTACGGCGTTGTCTGGCGCCCCTGACGGAGATTCCGTTCAGGTAGCGGCCGGACTGGGAGCCAGCCGAGCCAGCCGCACCAAGTTGTAGGCAGTGGCGACGAAGTAGCCGGCCAACCGAGTGCGCGCATGCCCGCGGTAACGTGTCCGTCGGAACCCGCCCACCGTCTTCATCCAGCCGAAGATCTCTTCCACCCGCTTCCGAATGCGCTGACTGGCCGCGTAGCCGGGCCAGGACGTGGTCCGGCCGTCGATAGCGCTGCGCCGCCCGTTCGTGTTCTGGGCAACGTGTGGCGTGACCTTCCGCCTGCGCATCTCAGCGATGCACTCCCGGGTGTTGTAGCTCTTGTCCGCGCCGAGCGTGCGAGGTCGAAAGCCCCGCTCGCGCGCTCGGCGCGGATCGGGTAGAGGGCGATGAGCAGGCTCGCCTTGAGCAGCCGCTCGGGGGGATCGACGGTCGACCGCCCACCGCGTAGATGTGGTCGAAGACGGGCGACAGCTCGGACAAGGCACGGTCGGCGAGCCGCTTGACGACCCGCAGCGGGTGGTGGGCGGGGATGCGGGCGTCGAGGTCGACGAAGGCGAGCATGCTCAACTGCGGATTGCGGCGACCGCGCATCGTTGGCTCCCTCCGCCCGTCGCGCGAACCGGCGAACTCCCCGCGGCGGCTCGCCCTAGAGCCGGTTGGCAGCGCCCACCATGCGACGGCGGAGCGATTAGGGGCGTATGGCCTCGACGACGCTGAAGGGCGTGGCAGTCGGGCGGACGCTGACCCACTCGAACCCAGCCCCTTCCAGCAGCGCCCGGTACTCGGCTTCGGTGCGCTCCTGGGCGCCGAACAGGACCAGCATCAGCATGTCCAGCAGCTTGGCCCGGTCGTAGGCGTCGCCGGGCGGGACCACCTGTTCCACGAGCCAGAGCCGCGCCCCCGGCGCCATCGCCCGGTGGCAGGCGCGCAGGATCCCGATCGCCTGCGCGTCCGGCCAGTCGTGGACGATGTAGGCGAGCACGTAGGCGTCCCCCCCCGGCACCGAGGCGAAGAAGTCGTCCCCGATCAGCTCGCAGCGGTCCCGGACCCCGGCCGCGCTGAGCAACGTCTCCGCCCCGGGCAGGACTTCCGGCCGGTCGAAGAGGACGCCGCGCAGGCCGGGCGTCGCCGTCAACGCCGCCGCCAGGAGCCGCCCCTAGCCGCCGCCGACGTCGACGAGAGTGCCCATGGCGGAGAGGTCGCAGGCGGCGGGCAGCGCCTGGGCGCGCACGTCGGCCGTCCCGGTCATGGCGGCGTCGAAGCGCGCCTCCTCCTCCGGGTGGGCGGCCAGGTAGTCCCAGAGGCTGAGGCCGTGGGCGCGGGGGAAGGCTGGCTCGCCGGTGCGCACCGCCTCTGGCAGCCCGTCCCAGGCCCGCTCGGCGCAAGGGGCGTGGATCGCCAGGGCGTAGGCCCGCAGCGAGTTCGGCGCGTCGGAGCGCAGGACCTCGCCGCGCAGCGTCAGGCACACCCGGCCGTCCGCCTCCGTGGCGCAGAGGCCGAGGGCGGCAAGGGTCCGCAGGAAGCGGGCGAGGGTCGGGGCGTGGGCGCCCGTCGCCGCCGCCAACTCTCCGGGGGTGCGGGGGCCGGCGGCCAGGTGGTCGGCCAGGCCGAGGTCGGCCGTGGCGCGGATCGTGTGGGAGACCCAGGCGGCGCTGAGCAGCTGCAGCACCGCCTCCCGCGGCGGGAGCCCCTCGGTTCCCAACACCATACCGCCCTCCTTCTGCCACCCGCCGGATGATGACGCCGGTCGTTCCTCAGCGCGGCCCGGTCGCACGCCGGTGGCCGCGCGCCGGGGCAGGCAGTATAGGCGGCAGTCGGGATGTGCACGGTCGGCCACGAGGGGGCCCATACGTCGCGGGCACCCCCTGGCGAAGTATGTCCGTCGGAGTTCAGGGTCTGCGTCCTGGGCTTTTTTCAGCAGCCTGCTAGGGCCTGTCGGCAAACTGGTCGGCGGGGGTTGACGGCTGGTCCAGTCCCCATACCATGCCCGCGTCCGCCACGGCCGGATCGTCCACGCCTGGGGACTGGAGGACACGCTCAAGCGCCTGGAGCAGCTCGGACTGCGCTGACCCGGCCGGCCCGCTGGGTCGCTTGCTCCGAGGGAATCGTGCCGAGTTTGCAGACACGCCTTACCTCGTCGTCAGCGTGGGTGACCAGGATTTCGGCGCCTTCGGGTGCAGTCCCGGCCGGCGTCGAGCGTCACATCCCGCAGAGGCTGCTCTTTCCGCGCTTCGACCTGGTCGTGTGCTTGTGAAGAATTCGGGCTTGGTCGCGCCTGGAGCCACGACGGCCTGTGAAGACCCTGCTTCGTCCTTTAGAGGGCATATGGAGGGCGTGACTGGCGCCGGGGAAGGGAAGCCACAGCACCGTATAATAGAAGACGTTCACTGAGGTCAATCAAGCCGAAAACAAGCGAAGCGACAAAACCTCGCTGGCCGTACCCCTACATAGCGCAGGTTCACATGAGCGCTGAAAAATTTGACGACGGGATCACACTATGGGCTGGTCAGCCCCGTATCCTGGCCAAGCTGCGGCGCGCATGGGACAGTCCGTCTCTTGGAGACGAGCGGCGTGCATTCGTGGTTGGCTGGCTTCTGGCCAACAGCGTTGTCGCGGCCCGCTTTCTGGAGGCGGCGATCGACGCGGTGCCACTGTTCAACCCCGAGCATGGCTGGGATCGCATCGTGTTGACGCGGCGACTCGCGTGTGGCCACCTTGCAGATGATCCGTCCGACCCCCTCGGTACGATCCTTCTTCGGGGAGATGACCCACCCCAGTTCCAAGTCAAGGGAGCCGAACTCGATCTGGGACCGGTGGTGCGGGAAGATCCAACGCGGGCACTTGAACACGCCCTCTCGTTGGTTCCCGTTCCATCGCTCCCACCCGGTGATCACTCAGCCTGCTGGCACGAGCGAGCCACACTCTACCCCGTACTCTACAGGGCCGTCACCGAGTTGATCATCGAACACGCCGAATTCTACGCTGCCCGGGAGGTCTTTGTGGACGATCAGCACGTCGACGGAACCTACCACCCCCTGTTCCTCCACGGCGTCGTGACGAGTCCGACGTTCGTTTACGACTGGTTTTCGATCGAGACCGCAGACCGTCTGGCGTTTGTCCGAATTAACGGCGACCAAGCGCTGGTTCAGACTGAGACCGGCGCCTGGCGGGCCGTCGGTCCGATCCTCCAGCGTGGAACGTACGAAGCACTCACCAATCAACTTCGAGCTTGGTTGAGGCTCAGTTAGTGGCTAACGGGAGCCCGCTGGCAGTTCGCCTGACGCGGCTCGCAAGTGTGGACGGATGTGGTGAGCGAACAACTCAAGCTGCGATGGGTCTGGGTCGATGAAGTTGATGGCGAGCTCCGTGATCCCCGCGTCAATCCGCGCTTGGAGTTTCGGGATGATTGCTTCCGGTCTCCCGAGTAAATAGTACGGAGCGATCTCTGCAAACGGCTTGGCGGTGAACTGGCTCACCGTCGTCTCGACTGCCGTCGTCAAACTGTCCATTCGGATGTACATGTGGTCCTGGATTGCGTGCGTTAGTTCGCTGGGCGATCGGCCTTCCTCAATGGCCAACTGTTCCAGGCGTTCGCGGTCTTTGCGAAGCCACCTGGTGTCGCCGTCGGGTACTGACCGGTACGCGCTCATAAGCGTGTCACCGTACCGTGCGACACGACGTAGTCCACGATCCGGTCGATATCGGTGGTCCTGCGTGATGTGGCTGCTTGTGCCGGAGGGTACCGTCCCGGCCGCCAGCCAGATCTTAGGCCGAGGCTGTTGGACCGGCCTGGGTTCCAGTTGGACATCGCGGAGCATGAAATGGTGACCAGAGAACGAGAAGCAATCCTCGCGCCACAACCCCAGGATGATTTCGAGGATCTCGTCCATGCGCTGACCACGACTGGACCGGTCGATCTGGCACGCGTCCAACTCTCGTTGGTCCCAGCCAACCCCGGCGCCAAAGACAATGCGACCCTCCGACATGGCATCGAGGGAGGCGAGGGTCTTGGCGACTAGGACGGGGTCCCTCAAAGGGAGCACGAGAATCCCGGTGCCGATGGTGATCCGTTCGGTGCTTCCAGCCACCGCAGCTAGGACGCTGAAGGGCTCCAGAAACGCTACGCAGTATGAGGGCGGCGAGACGAAGAGGTGATCGATCACCCAGAGACTGTCGAACCCGAGGGCTTCTGCCTGGTGCGCGTATGACGCGAGAAACCTCGCTGAAGGCGCAGGCTCAGACGCACGGTGGTAGGCAGGTAAATAAACTCCGAAGCGTACTGGCTTTCGATGATTCTGCACTTGGCCTCCTCGTCTTCGGCCACGCCTATCCGTTCGCGCTCCAAGCACACTTACACAGCGACGACCACTTTGCCGAAGAACTGGCGACTGTCGACGCGTCGGTGGGCGTCGGCAAGACCGTCGAGGGGGAACACTGAGTCGATGATTGGCGTCAGAGTACCTTTCTCGACAAGGCGCACGACCCGGTTGAATTCGCTTCGGTTGCCCATCGGCGCGCCGACAATCGAGCGATGCCGCTGATAGAGTTCACGAATGTCGAATGAGGGCCGGTTACCAAGCGTGGCCCCACAGCAGACCAACCGTCCCCCGTGAGCGAGGCTGCGGATGCTCTCCGGCCAAGTCATTCCCAGCGAGTCGACCACAATGTCGACCCCGCGACCGTCAGTCTGGTCCAGCACCCACTGGGAGAACGCCGTAGCCTGATCGACCGCTGCCGCAGCACCCGCTTCAACCGCCCGTCTCCGCTTCTCCTCGGTGCTAGCGCCCGCAAACACCCGCCCTCCGGCAGCGCGCGCAATCTGCATCGCTGCCACCCCTACGCTCCCCCCTGCCGCCAGCACAAGGACGTCATCCCCCGCACGTACCTGCCCTGCGGTCACAACGAGACGCCAGCCCGTCGTGAATCCGGCCGGAATCGCGGCGGCGGGCACGAAATCCAACGTATCCTCGATCTTCTGCAGATTATGGGCAGGCACCACGACGTATTCCGCAAAGCCTCCTTGCGTATGCTCACCGAGGATGGAATAGTGAGGGCACATCGACTGCTCTCCTTGCAAGCAGTAGTCACAACTGCCGCAGGAAAGTCCACTGTAGACCACGACACGATCACCCACGGCCCACGATTGGACTTTGCTGCCTAGCTCGGCGACTTCCCCAGCGATATCGCTCCCGGTGATGAGGGGATACTCGCGCTCCTTCCACGGAAAGATCGGCTGGGGAGGACCGGAACGCGCCCAGATGTCCATCCTGTTCAGTCCGCATGCTCGCACACGCACCAGCGCGTCTTCGGGGCCGATCTCAGGACGTGGGACACATTGGGTGCTGATCACTTCCGGACCGCCCCGCCTGAGAACTACCCCAGCCTTCATGGTTGCCACCACGTCTTCACCTTTCCGCTCCGCTAAGTAGCATCTTCTCTTTAGCGCCGGCTTCGGGGGTCGTAGGCGTCCCGGAGGCCGTCGCCCAACAGGTTGAAGCCCAGCACCACGACGAAAATCGCGATGCCGGGAAATGTTGTGACCCAGGGGGCAGTCCGCATCAAGCCTCGCCCATCCGCCAGCATCACGCCCCACTCGGCAGTCGGCGGCTGCACGCCAAGCCCAATGAAAGAGAGCGCCGAGACCGTTATGACGGCAAGTGCCGCGTTAAGGCTGGATTGGATAATGATCGGGCTCATGCTGTTTGGCAGGATGTGACTGAAGATGATTCTGGACGCTGGCGCGCCAATGCACTGGGCGGCCGTGACAAACTCACGCTGACGCAGGCGGAGAACTTCTGCCCGGACCAAGCGTACGTAAACGGGGGTAGAGAACGCCGCAATGGCGATGCTGATCGTCGAGGTTGCGACACCGAGCGCGCTGGTCAGCGCGATGGCAAGCAGCATTGACGGAAACGCAAGGAAGATGTCGGTGAGCCGCATTATTAAGGTGTCGATG
>JAUJMG010000032.1:12232-19180 GCA_030446955.1 Thermomicrobiales bacterium | reverse complement strand
GGCACCTGGGGCTACACACCGCTGGGCGGCACGGTCCAGCTCACGCGCGCGGCCGCCGGGGGAACCCCCACTCCCTCGGAGGCGCTGTCGATTGGGACGGAGGTCCTCCTCACCGCCGGTGATTGGCTCTTCGTCGAGGACCCCCAGGACGACGTCCGCAACGCGGGCGAAGACGATGTCGTGCTGCTGATCGCGGGTCTGACCCGGGTGGGCGAGCCGTTCACCGCCTTCATGACGGACGCGGACATGGCTGGCATGGAGATGGGGGCGACGCCGACGCCGTAGCAACCCTAGCGGGGCGCCTCCAGCAACTCACCTGGAGGCCCCCCGCTAGGGCAATGAGGTGCAGTTCCCTCTGCCAGCCGGCGCGGAGGGTCAGCATGCCGGTCAGCTCCGACGTGGCCATGGTGGTCGTAGTGGGGAAGACGGCACCGTGACCATTGAAGTCGATGGGACGCCCACGCACGGCACCGGCACCTCCGAGCGCGGCGTCACTGCGACCGGCTCTCGGCTCTCCGGGCTGCCGGTGCTCAGGGTCTGTCCCGCCCTCGCGTTGGTCAGTTTCCTCTGCCCAGGGTTCGCCCATGCCGTGGCTGACGCACGATGCGTCGGGTCGACGGCGTCCGCAGCTTCGTGTGCCCGATGGCGCAAGTGCCGATCCCAGGCAGAGGAGGCACCGGCGTGGTCCCACACCTGGATACCGTCACCACGGTCCGGAGCGTCGAGCACGAACTGGCCCTGAAACAGGTAGGGCAACGACCGCGGATTGTCGCGCCTCGAGCCGCGGTCCTGCCCCTGACCTGCTTGCTCACGCTGGCCACCGGCGTGGCGCTGCTCGTCCTCGCCTGGACCATCACCCGGCCCGACGTACCCCTTGTGGCCGCCGCTGCACCCTCTGCCGACGGGCTTGCCACCGTTCAAGCCTTCTACGCCGCCGCCAACGATACCCTTCGTACTGGTGACTCTGCGGCCCTGGGTCGGCTCCTTGCACCGGATCTGGTCGAGCACGCGGACCGGCCTGGCCTCCCACGCGGTCGCGACGGTTTCATTCAGTACCTTGCCAGGCTCCGCGCTGCCCACCCCACGTTGCGCTTCGACGTCGAGGCAATGCTCGCCAACGGCGACCTCGTCTCGGCACGGGTGACGGCACGCGCGTTCGCGCCGAATGCACCCCTCGACGGACTTGCGTCTGACGCCGGGACCTGGACCGGGGTTGACGTCTTCCGAATCGTGGACGGCCTCGTGGCCGAGCGGTGGAGCGGGAGCGACGCGCCATCCCTGGTTCAGCCTCTGGCCCGGGTACCGCTGGAGCGCTGGCCCAAGGGAACGAGTCTGACCGTGGCCGCTCGCCTTACCGTCGCACCCGGAGCGGAGGCTAGCGGGGTTGCCTTGCTCGGCCCCGGGCTGCTCGTCATAGAGGCCGGTGAGCTGGCGGTCCGGGGCAGCGGCGAGGCTCAGGTGTTCCAGAAATCCGGGGACCCCGTCGTCCCGGAAGTGCTGGTCCCGGCAGGGACCGAGCCCGTACTTGGGCCGGGGGACGCGGTGGCCTTTCCGGCAGGAACCGGGGCGCTCTCGCTGCGGAACGAGGGGACAGAGCTGGTCGTGGCCCTGGCGGTGGTGTGGATTCCATCCCAGGACGGCGTGGTGTTGGCCCCTGGGAACGACCAAGCGCTCAACTCTGACCAAAGTGTGCAATCGCCTGCCTCGCTGGACATGCCGGTGTCTTCTCCCGCCATCCCCATCAGTCGCGCGGCGCTGATGAGAGCGATGCTCCCACTAACTGACGGCGGGCACGCGCTGGACAATCCAGGGATCACCGTTACGCCACTCGGGAGCTTGGGCAGCCTCGGCGCGGCCCAGGTGGCACCTGGCCGGGTGGTGGTGACGCTGGACCGGGTGATGCTGGCGCCGGGAACGAGTCTGCCAGCGCGTCCAGCACGAGGACCGGTCTTCCTGATCGTCGAGGTAGGCTCCTTAGGCTTGATTCCGGTGCGGGAGACGGCGTGGGTGCGGTTCCCCACGTCCCGACAGGAGGCCGCGAGCGCCGGGATCGAGACCAACCTGGCGGAGGGCGAGGCGGCGTTCTGGGACGCGGGAGCGGTGGCACTTCTGCGGGGCCGACACGACACTGCAGGGTCGGCCCTGCTCCTGACCATCAGCCCTGCAGACGAGGGGGGTGAGAAGGCGGGTTAAGCTGGCGAGCTACCTCCCGGACAAAGAAGGTGAGCCAGAAACTTGAAATCAGCGCTGCTCAACAGCCCTCTGATGGTTACGACTGGGCTCGACCGCTGGTGATTGGCAGGGATGGGCTGGCTAGACGCGCGCGGGAGCCGGAGCGAAGACACGGGCGCGGTGCGGGCGGCCGCGGCGGAGGCCGGCCACGAGGGCGCCGAGCGCGAGGATGGCGGTGATGGTAGCGATGGTTGGATCGGCGTAGCGGATCGGCGTGAGGCGGAGGCCAGCGAGGATCGTGACGCCGACCGCCATCGCGAGCAAGTTGAATCCCCTGCCTTCGTCGCCCCAACGGGTGGGCAGCAGAAAGCGCCCGATGGCGAGACCGACGAAGACCTGGCTCAGGTAGAGCACAGCGAGGTAGGCCGCGAATCCGATCAGGGCGATCGGCAATCCGATCAGCGTCACGGCGAGGAGTGCCAGGGTGAGGGGTACGCCGATGAGGAGGGCGAGTCCGAGCAGGAATGACGGCCACGGTCGGTCGCGCACAACATCGGCGACCGACGCGGCGGTCCGCGGCATCAGCAGGACGATCACGAGACCGGCGATGAGTCCCATCAGAAGACGGAGCAGAAAAACGGCAACTGGGCCGACGCCGAAATCCGCTCCGCCGAAGAGTTCGCCGTCAAACTGTCGGCCTGAGATGGGGCCGGTGACGACGGCTGCCGGGTCGATGACTGGCGCGGTGTCGGCGCGGTAGGCCAGCTCGCCGGTGATGCGGGCCTTCGGGCCGATGAAGATATCGCCGGCATTGGCTTGGACGTTGCCGCCGACTGGAGCGTTGATGCGGGCTTCGCCGCCACTCGCCCGGACATCGCCGCCGACGCGGCCGAGCACCACGACATCACCACCGGCGACGAGGTCCCCAGCGACGGAGCCGTTCGGCTCGATGGTAACCGAGCCACTCAGGGCAACCAGATCGCCCCCGATGGGACCGTGGACGTGGATGTTGTTGCCGGCGATGCGGACGGAGCGGCCGATTGGGCCGTAAAGGTCCACGTCGTTGGTAGCGGCGGTCAGGTTGCCATCGATCCGACCTCGGACCTGGAGGTTGGCAGTGGCCGCGAGGACATCGCGGGTGACGTTGCCGAGGATGGCGGAGTCACCGCCCGCGAGGTAGACGTCGTCGTCGATGGTGGCGCCGGCCGGAACGCCCGGGTTGTCCCCGCTTCTGAATTCCGCGGCACCGGCGGGAAGCACGAATATGGGCGACAGCAGGAGGACGAGGAGTAGGGCCGCGACTAGGCGCTGCCCGCGACGGACAAATCCTCCACGGTCATGCCGCGCGACCCATTTTTGCCCCGACGTCGATGGCACCGGCCGTTCCCCCTTTTCCGCTTTCCCGTTCGATGATGCCCTCTAGCCTATCCGACCTAGGGCCGAGACGCACCTACACACGATGTGGGACGTTCAGGGCGCGGTGGCGTTACCAGATTCGGTCCTGGAGACCGGCGGCGAGGATGCCTTCCCGGAGACGGAGCAGGGCGAGATCTTTCTGCTTGGCTTCGAGCATGGCGTCGAACCGGAGATCGGGAGTGGCACGGAGGAACGCGGTGAAGTCGTCGGGATCGATCCAGTCGTCATGCTGACCGGCTTTGGCAGCGATGAGGGAGGTCTTGCGCTCCTTGGTGGCGCGGTCTCGGCGGATCACCTCCCGCTCGGCGACGCGCTGGGAGGAGTAGTGGATCTTCTGGGTCTGGCCGGCGGGCCAGGTGGCGGCACACCAGCGGCAGGCCTCGACGGGATCGAGGTCGCCGGGGTTGTTGACTCGGTGGTGGAGGATGTCGAAGACGATGGGGATGGCGGTCCGGGCGTGGATCGCGAGGGTGTCCGGTACACCCCAGGAGATCTCGTCGTTCTCCAGGACGAGGCGGCGACGCACGGCGTCGGGAAGGTCGTGGTAGCGGGCGACGAAGCGGTCCATGGCGCCCGCGCGGTCGCCGTAGACCCCGCCGACGTGAGTCACGATCTTGGCCTCTGGCCCGGTGCCGAGCGCGTCCAGGAAGGCGGTGTGGGCGACGAAGTCGCGGACCGCCGCGGTCGTGATGCGCTCATCGGGCGAGTTGAGGACGATGTACTGCGAGGGGTGCATTGAGAGGCGGAGGTTGATGCGGCGAGCCTTAGCGCCGAGCGCGGCGAGTTCGTCGACTGACTCCTCGATCTGGCGGTGGAACTGGGGCAGGTCTGGGTGGGTGACATAGGGGGCGATGTCCGAGGAGATGCGGTACATCCGGATGCCGGCGACGTCGAGCAGGTCGAAGATGGCGTCCAGGTAGTTGATGCTGACCTTGAGGTGGGGGCCGCTTTGCCAGCGGCGGGCGTCGTTGGCCTTCATGCCGGGCTTGGAGAGCACCTTGACCGCGAACCCGAGGCGGTTTGCCGTGGCCGGTGGGGGCTGGAGGATGGCGGCCGGGAAGCCGGCGAGCGGAGTGCTGGATGCTGGAGGCGTGTCGGCGATCAGGGTTGATGCTCCTGTTATCTCAGGCGTCGGCGGCCGCGACGAGGGCGTCGGAGAGGCGCATCCAGCGTGCCAGGAAGAAGCTCCAGGCGCGGGTTACCGCACGGTTGGCAAAGACGGCGAGGGCGAGGTCGCGCTCCGGGTCGCCCCAGAGCAGGGTGCCGGCCTGGCCGAAGTGGCAGAAGGTGGCGGACGAGGTGAGGTCTCCGGTCCAGTGGCGCCGCTTGGTGCCCTTGACCTCCCAACCGAGGCCCCAGTGGGCAACCTCCCAGGAGACCTTGCCGGTCTCGACGCCGCCGGGCACGCCGCCGGCCTGGTCCTCGACCATCTCGGCCCGGGTCGGCAGGGAGAGGGAGCCGAGGGCGGCGCCGGAGGGGAGAAACGAGCCGGCGAAGCGGGCGAGGTCGCGCGGGGTTCCGTAGAGGCCGCCCCAGGGGAGAGCGAGATCACGCCAGTAGGGGCTGTTGTAGGTCTCGACGTCGGTGCCTGGGTGGAGGGTGTCGGCGAGGAGGGCGATGCGGTCCTCGAGTGCGGGGTCCGGCTGGGCGACGACGTCGGCGAGGCCGAGGGGGTCGAGCACGTCGCGGCGGGCGAGGTCCCAGAAGGGCTCTTGCGCGAGGCGCCCGGCGAGCCGGGCGAGGACGGCGAAGCCGGCATTGGAATAGCGGAGTTGGGCGCCGGGGGCGGATTGGAGGGGCAGGCGGCACATGGCGTCGGTGAGAGCGTCTAAGTTGGGCTTGTCGGCGTAGCGGAGGTGGCGTGGACCGAGGTCCTCCGGGAGGCCGGAGGTGTGGGCGAGCAATTGGCGGAGGGTGATGGTTGGGCGAAGGGCTTCCAGGGCGGGGTCAGTTCCGGGTGAGGACGGGTCGGCAACGAACTCCGGCAGGTGCGGCGCGACAGGCTCGTCCAGGCCCAGGAGCCCGCGATCGACCAGACTCATCACGGCGGCGGCGGTGATGGGCTTGGTGACCGAGGCGAGGGGGAAGAGCGTCTCGGCGTCGGCGGCGACGCCCGGGCGTGCCTCGCCGGCGTACCGTTCGGCGACGATGGCGCCCTGGTGCCAGACCGCGGCTCCGGCGCCCGCGACGCCGGACGGCCGGATCCACTCGTCGATTTGGGCGAGGGCGTCCGCGAACGTTTGGCCGTGGGCCGCTTGCTGTGCTTCGATCACCGGTTGGTCCTCCCAACGTGGAAGCATAGCGGAGGCGCGGTTGGGGATGGGACGGCGGTTAGCAAATGCTGTCATCCAATACCGTCGACGAGTTGTCTTGCCGGGGCAGAAGCGACTTCCGGCCAGTTAGGGCCGGTCGCGTGCCAGCCCAAGCTGTTAGCTTGCGCTGTTCCGGCGGACGAGGGTGGATATCCGTAAGCTTGACGATCCCGGGCGGTTGATGGGAAGGCAAGATGGAGAGGAGCTTTCGGAGGTAGCACGAGCTGAAGGGGGGCGATGTGGGATACCTGTTGATCGCGCTCTTCGCGTGGCCGGTGGTCTGGGCGTTGATCGGGGCGCGTTCCTTGGACGGGGAGAAGCCAGGCCGGTCGCGGCGAACGGGACTCGCCGCGTGCTGGCCGTGGACCGACGGCACGGGAAGACGCCCGGTGGGCGTTTGGCGAACGCTTCTGGCCGGCCGGTTCGTGTTGCTCTATCTCGTGGTCTCCTGGGCGCTGTTCGTGCCGCTGGCGGAGCCCGAGGGCGGCAAGTACTGGATCGATGAGGAGCGGGTCGGGGCCTTTGTCTACCGGATTCCGGATCTGACAGCGGACTTCCCGCGGGCGCTGCGGTCGCTGGTCACGGCGCCGTTCCTGAATCACGACAGCGTCCAACTCGTCTACGTCACGGTACTGGCGCTGCTGTTCGGGCTGCTGTTCGAGGTTCGAGAGGAGACCCGGACGACCGCGCTGCTCTTCTTCGGCACCAGCTTCGTGGGCGCCGTGGTGGCGGGGGTGCTCCTGCATCTGATCTACCCGGAGGTCGTGGAAACGTCGTTCGTGGAACGGGCATGGACTCGAACCTGGAGTGGGGGCAGCGCCGGCTGCTTCGGGCTGATGGGTGCCTTTGCCGCCCGCGCCCGACGCCCGGGTCCTTTGCTGAGCTTCTTCTTGGTGTGGGAGCTCAACGTCGCCTGGTGGAACCTCCGCAGCTACACCCCAGCCTTCCATCTCACCGCGCTGGTGGTCGGTTTCCTCTTGACGCGGTATGTCATCGTCCCGGCGAGATTCGATGGAGCTGGAGCGCACAGGGCAGGGCTACGACCGTC